>NZ_LUGJ01000029.1:0-19553 GCF_001682955.1 Megasphaera sp. DISK 18 | reverse complement strand
CCTAAAGGGGAGCATATCAGATAAAGGCGGAGGGCATCTTTTTGCCGAGGACGGACGGGATTTCTGCGCTGTAAATATAGTTTGAGAAGAAGAGCCGTTCTAAAAAGGCGTGCATGCCTGATGTGAGGCTCATAAAGTAGATGGGCGATCCGAAAATAAGGGCGTCGGCTTCTTTAATCTCTGCGAGAAGGGGGGCCAGGTCATCTTTTACGATGCACGTGCCATGGTCCTTGTCTTTTCGCTTACAGTAAAAACAGCTGATACAACCTTTGTAATTCAGGGAATAGAGGTCGACGTATTGCGTGTCGGCCCCGGCTGCGGCGGCACCTTTCAAAGCTTCTTTTAATAGTTTTGCTGTGTTGCCATTGCGGCGGGGACTGCCATTAAAAGCCATAATTTTCATGGTTCATCATCCTTTCTTTTGATTGTCATATCATTATATCGCGTTATATAGATTTATTCAAGGCTGAACCCATGGATTTGCTGCCCGGCGGGGGCTGATTCTCCGCTTATCTTATAATTATTTTAGAAATAGGGGGATTTTATCATGACGAAAAAAAACATGGTAGCTATCGTTGCAGCCGCCTTTATGGCTGTTAGCTTATCGGCCTGCAGCAGCGTTCGGACACAGACGGACGGCCAGGCCGGGGCTACGGAACAGACGTCGCAGACGGCGGCAAAACCTAAGGTCGACGCTGACGCCAGTGCTTCCATCAAAGGGGCCGCATCGGATCAGAAAGAAGGGCAGCATACGGACAGCCGTCGGGCCGTCATTTATTTTTCTTCTCCTGACAGCAGCGACATGAATGCTCTGGAAGGGAGCACGCAGTATTTGGGTCGGGTCATTGCCGAAAAGACCAGGGCCGACGTCTTCCGCATCGTACCGATCAAGGCTTATCCGACCGATTACAGTGCCCATACGGCTCAGGCTAAGATGGAACAGGGGGAAAATGCCCGTCCGGCCATTCAGGATGACTTCGGTGATCTCAGTCAGTATGACACGATTTTCTTAGGCTATCCGATTTGGTGGGGGGACCTGCCCATGCCGGTCTACACCTTTCTCGAAAGTCATGACCTGAGCGGGAAAAAGATCGTCCTCTTTGGAACCTATGGCAGCAGCGGCTTGGGGGATACACCGGAACACGTCCAATCGATTGAAAAAGGGGCGACCGTCGAAACGAAGGCGTACGGCGTTCAAGCCAGTGAAGTCGGAAGTGCCAAGGATAAAGTCCTGTCCTGGTTAAGTGAATTAGGCTATTAAAGACTACCCCTGAGGGGAAAGCATTTTTTGAATAGACAGCCGCAGAGACTGTTCGTAAAGCATCAGAGTATATAATTAAAACGTTATTAGAAATGAGGTGTATATATGGAGAAACAACGAGAAAATCATCGACGCGGCATCGACATGCTGCACGGATCGATTGCCGACAAACTCTTTCTGTTTGCCATGCCAATCGGTCTCATGGGCTTGTTTGAACAGCTCTTCAACAGTGCTGACGTCTTTTTATTAGGTCACTTTGTCGGGAAAAGCGCTATGGCTGCCGTCGGTAATAATATGCCTGTCATCGGCATGATGGTCATGCTGCTCATGGGGATTTCCCTGGGAGCCAACGTGACCATCGCCCAGTATCTCGGTGCTAAGCACGACGAAAAAGTGTCAGAAACGGTGCAGACGGCGATTATTTTGTCCGTCGGGCTGGGCGTACTCCTGACCATCATCGGTGAGCTCATCGTCTATCCGGCTTTTTTGATCCTGGAAGTGCCTCTTGACGTCTATGACATGGCCGAAAGCTATTTGCGCATCTTCTTGTTAGGCTTGCCTTTCTTATCGCTGTATAATTTTGAAGCGGCTATTTTCCGCAGCTGCGGCGACAGCAAGACACCTCTGTACAGCTTAGTCATTGCCAATGGCATCAACATTGTCCTGGGTTTCTTGTCGGTTGCTGTCTTTGATTTCGGCGTCGTCGGCATCGCTTGGGCGACGGTCATTGCCTATGTGGCAAACTCGCTAATTCTCTTAGTTTTACTTTGCCGGACGACGGATCGGATTCGCGTCAATTTGCGGGACCTCCATTTTTCCAAGGATGAATTGAACCGTATTATCCGCATCGGCCTGCCGGCCGGGATCCAGGGCATGATCTTCGCCTTGTCCAACCTGCTCATCCAGTCGGCCATCAACAGCCTGGGAACGGAAGCCATGGCAGCTTCGGCGGCGGGCTTTATCATCGAAGCCAATACGTACTGCTTCGTCAACGGCTTCAGCCAGGCGACGACGACCTTTGTCGGTCAGAACTACGGGGCCCGCAACCTGCGCCGCTGCTTCCGCATTACGAAAGTCACCTTTGGCGTCGAAGCGGCATTCCTCTTCGTCGTCACAGCGGTCATCCTTTTCTTTTCACCGGAACTCATCGGTCTGTTCAACGACGATGCGACTGTCGTGGCCTTAGGGACGACGCGGTTGTTCTTTGTCCTCGGTACTTTCTATCTAAATGGTATGGTCGACATTTTGTCCGGATCCCTTCGCGGCTATGGCTATTCTCTGCCGCCGGCCATCGTGGCCCTCATCGGGATTTGCGGAGTCCGAATCATCTGGCTCTATACGGCCTTTGCCGCTAAGCCTGACTTTTCGACCCTCATGGCAACCTATCCTGTCAGCTGGCTGTTTACGGTCAGTGTCTTAGCCGTCGTTTATGTGATGTGCCGTAAGCATATCGTCGCCGGTTTTGCCCATCGCCAAGCTTGATGAATTATTATGGATATGATATAATTAGTTGTAACAAATAATAATTATTGATTATGTTTTGAGGGGGGGCGTAAAACATGCGCATTGGTGAAGGTTTTATTGAAGAAATAAAGGAAAATGGCTTAGCCAAAGTGAGGGTTAGCCGCGACTCTCTTTATGTCGCCTGCAGCGCTTGTGCAGCGGCAGATCACGTTAAAATTTTAGCTTATAATTACCTCGGCGCCGATGAAGGAGACCGCGTTCGCTATCAAGTCGATGACTCCCATCTCATTTCCGGAGCTTTCGTTTGCTTTGTCGTACCGGTCTTCTTGATCCTGGCTGCTGCGGTACTCGGATATTTCGTCAACAGTAACGAAGTCGGCGCCCTTATCGGGGCTCTCATCGGCGCTGCTGTTTCTGCGGTCATCCTTCGGACCTATGACAACGTGCTGGGACGTATCATTGATACCAAGGCTACGATTATCAGCATTGTCAGCGATGACGAGGAAAAAGAATAAAAACTTTATAATGTTTTATTTGCGTAAAAACCAGGGAGCCGGTCTGTACCAGTTCCCTGGTTTCGTGTTATAATAAACACTAGTTTGTTATGATAGGAGGTTTGAAAGATGCGTGCCATGGGAATCGATCCGGGGACGGCTATCTGCGGTTTTGGCGTCGTCGACAGCGACGGCAGCCGACTGAAACCGGTGACGTATGGAACGATTCAGACGCCATCGAAAGCGAGCGATGCGGAACGCTTGGTCATGCTCTTTGACGGCCTCAATGAACTTTATCGGAAATATCAGCCCGACATCATCGGCGTCGAACAGCTTTTCTTCAATCGCAACGTTACGACGGCCATCACGGTCGGTCAAGCCCGCGGCGTCATTTTGCTGACGGCTCAGCAGGCGGGCATCCCGATTCTGGAGTTTTCTCCTCTTCAAGTCAAGCAGGGGGTTACCGGCTACGGCCGGGCGACAAAGGAACAAGTCATCGATATGACCATGCGCCTCTTAGGCATCCGTCAAAAGATTAAACCCGACGATGCTGCCGATGGCCTGGCCATGGCTATCTATGCCATTTATTCCAGCCACTCCATGAGTCTGAAACGGAAGGTACAGTTATGATCGGTTATGTAAAAGGCATTGTCAGCCATATTTTTTCAAATTCCTGCTTCATCGACGTCCACGGCGTCGGCTATCGGACCTATGCGCCGGCATCGACGCTGGATACACTGGTCGTCGGTCAAGAGGCCCTGCTTTATACCTATATGAGTGTCCGCGAAGATGCTATCCTCCTCTATGGCTTTGCCACCCAGGACGAATATGATCTCTTCATGCTGCTCATCGGCGTCAACGGCGTCGGTCCTAAGGTTGCCCTGGGCATTTTAAGTGCCGATAAGGCCGACGGCTTCCGCCTGGCCGTCCATCAGAAGGATATCAAGAGCCTGACCAAGATGCCCGGCGTCGGCAAGAAGACGGCCGAACGGATCGTCTTGGAATTACAGGATAAAATCGGCCTTGAAGGGACGGTTCCTGCTGTGGAAACGGGATCCTTGGCAATGCCGGTGGGAGCTTCGGGGATGTTGGCTGAAACCGTCTCGGCCCTCACCGGTCTCGGTTACAGCGAGCAGGAAGTCCTGCCCGTGGCCGAGGCTCATGCAGGGGAATGCAAGACCGTAGAAGAACTGTTGAGAGCGACCTTGAAGTCCTTAGGGAGCGGGAGGTAAGACATGGGAGAAAATCGCGTCATCGAGACTGCAGATTTGCCCGGCGATTCCTGGCAGTACAGTTTGCGGCCTCATTACTTTCGAGAATATATCGGTCAAACTAAGGCCAAAGAAAACTTAGAAATCTTTATCAAGGCAGCCAAACTTCGCAAGGAAGCCTTGGACCACGTCCTCTTGTACGGTCCGCCGGGCCTCGGTAAGACGACCATGGCCGGCATTGTGGCCAATGAACTGGGCGTCAATCTGCGCATCACATCGGGACCGGCTATCGAGCGCCCCGGCGATTTGGCGGCCTTATTGACGAATTTACAGGAGCGGGATCTGCTATTCATCGACGAAATCCACCGTCTGTCCCACAGCGTCGAAGAAGTCCTCTATGCGGCCATGGAAGACTATGCCCTTGATATCGTCATCGGCAAGGGCCCCAGTGCCCGGTCGGTGCGCATCGACCTGCCGCCCTTTACCCTGGTCGGTGCGACGACCCAGGTGGGACGCTTGGCGCCGCCTCTTCGCGACCGCTTCGGCGTCATCTGCCGCCTGGAATTTTATAAGCCCGAAGATTTGGTACTGATCATCAAGCGGACGGCCGATATCCTGGCCATGGATATCGATGACGACGGGGCCTTTGAAATCGCCCGCCGTTCGCGGGGGACGCCGCGTATTGCTAACCGCCTGTTGAAGCGGGTCCGTGATTTTGCCCAAGTCGCCGACGTCGAGACGATTACGGCCGACCTTGCCAATCATGCCCTCAATCGACTGGAAGTCGATTCCTGCGGCCTCGATAGGACGGACCGCAAGGTTCTGCAGGTCATCATCGAAAAATTCGGCGGCGGCCCGGTCGGCCTCGATACGATTGCCGCGGCCATCAGCGAGTCCGTCGATGCCGTCGAAGACGTATACGAGCCCTTCTTGATGCAGCAGGGCTTTTTGAATCGCACGCCTCGCGGCCGCGTCGTCACCGATGCCGCTTATCGGCATTTGGGATTGCCCGTGCCGACCGAGGAATGAGGAGGGGCTTATGGGAAAATTACTGCTCATCATCGGCGTCTTTTTCATCCTTGCCGGCCTGATCTGGATGGCCGGTGATGCTTTGGGAATCGGAAGATTTTTGGGCCATCTGCCCGGGGATATTTCCTTTACCAGAGGGAATACGTCCTTTTCCTTTCCCATCGTTACCTGCATTCTCATCAGTGTCATCCTGACCATCGTATTGAATCTGTTCTTTCGTTTATGAGGTGTGTCTTTATGAATAAACGAAATCGTTTCGCTTTTATTTGTACGATTGCCGCCGTCTGCACCGTCCTTACGACGAGTGCCTGGGCGGCGTCTGCTAACGATAAAAAGAAGACCGTGCGGCAGCCTGTGAAGACCGTTCAGTCAAAATCGGTGCCGGTTTCTAAAAAAACAACCGGCTCATCGAAACCGGTTGAGGAAAGTACCGACATGGTACGCATCGGCATCCGCGAAGGGCAGGGCCGTGTATCCCTTACCAGTCCGCAAGGCCTCGGCATCTATCGCGGCACTTCTCTTTGGAAAAAATCGGCAGCCAATGTGCCGGTTACGGTGACCCTGTCGGGGGCGGACCTGGCCCTTAACGGAACGGCCGGTAAGGGCAATCTTCGCGTCCGTTCCTTGGGAAAAGACGGCGTCGTCAAGATTACTGACGGCTATACCTACCGCGGCGACCTGGAATTGATGAAGTCTCCCGGACGCTGGGGAATTACCGTCGTCAACGTCCTCCCCGTCGAACAGTATCTCTACGGCGTCGTCGGCAAAGAAATGTCGCCGTCGTGGAGTGAAGAAGCCCTCAAGGCGCAGGCCGTCGCCGCCCGGACCTACGCCATTGCCCATAAGCGCCGTTTCAGTCAGCGCGGCTTCGATTTGACCGACGATACGTCGAGTCAGGTCTATGCCGGTGTCGGCGGTGAATCGCCGGCCGTCATCAAGGCGGTCAATGCGACTAAGGGCGAAATCCTGACCTATCAGGGAAAGCCCATCGATGCCTTCTTCTTCTCGACGGCCGGCGGCTGGACCGAAAACAGTGAAAATGTGTGGGGAACCTACATCCCCTATCTGCGGGGCGTCAGCGATACCAGCAATAAGATGCCGGGCTATCGCTGGTCGGTAACGACGACGCCGGAAAAGATGGAAACTAAGCTGGCCGCTGCCGGAAAGGGCGTAGGAAAAATCAAGTCGATTACCTTGTCGCCCTTGGCAAAAAGGCCCATGACCGAATCCGACCGCGGTGTCTCCGGTCGGGTCCAGTCGCTGATCATCCACGGTACCAAGGGCAATGTCACCGTAAAGGGGCTGGCATTCCAATCGATTTTCGGTCTGCGCAGCACCCTCTTTGATTTTTACAGCGGCAAGGGGACGGCACCGGATCCCGACACGGGGAAGGTCGCCCGCAAGCGCGACTTTACGGTCAAAGCGGGACAGCCTTTGACGATTTACGGTTTCGGCTGGGGCCACGGCCTGGGAATGAGCCAGTACGGGGCTTACCAGATGGCGCAGGAGCACGCCGGAGAAAGAGATTACTACCGCAAGATTTTAACCCATTATTATACGGGAACGGAAATAAAAAAGCTCTATTAATGCATTAAAAGAGGAAGGTCTTATTGTGAAACTGACAGATTTTTATTACGATTTACCGAAAGAACTCATCGCCCAGCATCCGGCAGAACCGCGGGATCATGCCCGGCTCATGCTGTATGATAGAAAGAGCGGCGATGTAGAACATAAATACTTTTATGACCTCGTCGATGAACTCCATGAAGGCGACGTCTTGGTCTTTAACGATTCCCGCGTCATTCCGGCCCGGATTTACGGGAAACGGATCCCGACGGGCGGCAAGGTTGAAGTCCTGCTGCTGACTCCCGTCGGCGACGACCGCTGGGAAGTCCTGGTAAAACCGGGGAAGAAGGCCTTGCCGGGAACGACCCTTGAATTTGCCGAAGGCCTTACGGGGACGGTCGAAGATCGGACCGATTTTGGCGGCCGTATCATCAAATTCTCCTACGACGGCAACTTCGACGACATCATCGATTCCATCGGGGAGATGCCCCTTCCGCCTTATATCCACGAAAAGATGGAAGACCCCAATCAGTATCAGACGGTCTATGCCAATGAACGCGGCTCGGCGGCAGCGCCGACGGCCGGTCTTCACTTTACGGAAGAATTGCTGCAGAAAATCCGCGATAAGGGCGTGGAAGAAGTCTTCATCACCCTTCACGTCGGACTCGGGACCTTCCGGCCTGTCGAAGAAGAAAACATTGAAGATCACGAAATGCACAGCGAATTTTACAGCATTACCGAAGAAGCGGCAGCGACGATCAACAAGGCCAAGGCCGAAGGCCGGCGAGTCATTGCCGTCGGTACGACCAGTATCCGGACCCTTGAAAGCGCCGGTACGACAGGGACCTTGAAGGCCGGTTCCGGCTGGACCAATATCTTCATCTATCCGGGCTTTACCTTCCACATCGTCGATGCCCTGGTCACCAATTTCCATCTTCCCGAATCGACACTGCTCATGCTCATCAGCGCCTTGTCGACGCGGGAAAAAATCTTAAAAGCCTATGAAACGGCGGTAAAGGAAAAATACCGTTTCTTCAGTTTTGGCGATGCCATGTTCATTCATTAGGGAGGAATCTATGGTTATTACCTACGAACAACAGGCCGAATGCGACGGCGCCCGTGCCGGTATCCTGCGTACGCCTCACGGTACGTTCAAGACGCCCATGTTCATGCCTGTCGGTACGCAGGCGACGGTCAAGACGCTGACGCCGGAAGAGCTCTACGACATGGGGGCTCAAGTCATTCTCAGCAATACGTATCATCTGTTTCTCCGTCCGGGCCATGACCTGGTCCAAGAAGCGGGGGGACTTCATAAATTCATGAACTGGAAGCAGGCCATCTTAACCGACAGCGGCGGCTTTCAGGTCTTCAGCCTCGGTCAGATGCGCAAGATCACCGAAGAAGGGGTCACCTTCCGTTCCCACTTGGACGGCTCGAAAAAATTCTTGTCGCCGGAAGTGTCGATGGACATTCAGATGGCCCTCGATTCCGATATTGCCATGGCCTTTGACGAATGCATTCCCTATCCGTCCGATTATGAATACACCCGTCTTTCGACGGAA
This sequence comes from Megasphaera sp. DISK 18, assembly GCF_001682955.1. Taxonomy (NCBI): domain Bacteria; kingdom Bacillati; phylum Bacillota; class Negativicutes; order Veillonellales; family Veillonellaceae; genus Megasphaera; species Megasphaera sp. DISK 18. The sequence goes on along the minus strand of NZ_LUGJ01000029.1, from coordinate 10,966 downwards.
CGGACCAGCCGCTGGGCCAAGCGCTGCCTCGATCATCATCACAGCGACACTCAAGGGCTTTTCGGCATCGTCCAGGGCGGCATGTATAAAGATTTGCGTCAGCAGAGCTGCCGTGATCTGGTCGACATGGATTTTGACGGCTACGGCATCGGCGGCTTGAGTGTTGGCGAATCTAAGGATATAATGTATGATATATTAGAGAATACAACGCCCTATCTGCCTAAGACCAAGGCCCGTTATCTGATGGGGGTCGGGACTCCCGATTGCCTTCTTGAAGGCGTCGCCCGCGGCGTCGACATGTTCGACTGCGTCTTCCCGACCCGCGTGGCCCGCAACGGCATGGCTATGACCCATGAAGGGCGGCTGACCGTGCGCAACGCCAAGTATGCTCATGATTTTCATCCCATTGAAGAGGGCTGCCAGTGTTATACGTGCCGCAACTATTCGCGGGCCTATATCCGACACCTCTTCAAGGCGGAAGAACTCTTGGCATACCGATTGGTCAGTATTCACAATCTCTACTTCCTGCTGCAGTTCATGCGGGATATGCGCCAGTCGATCTTCGACGGGACGTTCCGTGAGTTCCGCCGGGATTTTTGGAAAAGGTATCAAGACGCGTAAAGGCGCTTGCACATAAAAACTATTTTTTTAATTGATGGAGGTGTTTGACATGGATATGACTGAACAGCTTACTGCTTTTTGGCCCATAATCCTCATGGTCGTCATTTTTTATTTTCTGCTGTGGCGGCCGCAGAAGAAACAGCAGAAGAGACGGCAGGAAATGCTGGACAGCCTGAAACCCGGTGCTAAAATCGTCACCGTCGGCGGCGTCATGGGGACCATCGTGTCTTTGCACGACGATTACCTCGTTATCCGCGTAGCCGATAAGGTCGAAATCCGCGTTACCCGTGCAGCTGTCGCTCAGGTCCTGAGCAAGGGCAGTGAAGGCAAGAAGGCTGCCAAGAAGGTCGAAAAGCCGGAAGTTGTTGAAGAAAAAAACGACGTCAAAGCAGAAGCAGCCCAGCCGGCTGACGAAAACCAGAAAGATGCTCAGTAAAAAGGAACTGCGCAGCGCCATGTATGACCGCCTCCATCGCTTGACGGAAGCCGAAAAGAATTCGGCCAGTGCGGCTGTCTGTGCCCGGCTTATGGCCCACCCGGCCTATGCCCGGGCACGGCGCATCATGGCCTTTCTCAATATGCCTGATGAAGTCAGCCTCGACGCCTTGATGGCACAGGCCATTGCGGATGGGAAAGAGGTCTACGTTCCGGTCTGCATCAGTCGGACCGACATCGAAGCAGCCCGCCTCGAAAGTTTGGAACAGGCCGTCGTCGGAGCCTACGGCATCCGCACGGCGCCCGAGGACAGTCTGCACATTGCGGCCTCTGCCCTCGATGTCATCTTGGTCCCGGGCCTTGCCTTTGATGAAAAAGGCGGCCGCTTAGGCCACGGTGCGGCTTATTACGACCGTTTCCTCAGCGGGAAAGGGGAGGCAGCTGCCATTGCTGCAGCTTGGGACGTTCAGATCGTTCCGGAAGTTCCCATGGAAGCTCACGACGTCATCATGACTGAAATCGTCACGGATAAACGCCATCTCGTGCTTCACCAATAAAACCATAGATTTACCCAGAGGGGGGAGTATCGTTGCGGACTCGTAACATGATAAAATTTTTTGGGGCCGTCATCATCATCGTGGCAGCCTTTGTTACTTTGATCAATCCGCTTGCCAACTCCATTAAACAGGGCCTGGACTTACAGGGCGGTACGCATATCGTCTTGGAAGCTGAAGATACGCCGGATGCACCGGTTACGGAAGACTCCTTGAGCCGTGCCGTCACCATCGTCGAACGCCGTATCAATGAAATGGGCCTGACCGAACCGCTTGTTCAGAAAGAAGGGGCTCGGCGAATCATCGTCGAACTGCCGGGTGAAAAAAATCCGGAAAAAGCCATCGAAACAATCGGGAAAACGGCGGTCATGGAGTTTAAAGATGAAAGCGGAACGACGCGGATGACCGGGAGCGATTTGAAAACGGCAAAAGAACAAATCGACCAAGGCCATAAAAACGTCGTCGGCATTGAATTTACCGATGAAGGGGCTAAAAAATTCGCTGACCTTACGGCATCGAATGTAGGCCATAAAATCGGTATCTACCTCGACGGTGAACTCTTGACCAACCCCGTCGTCAACGAACCGATTACGGGCGGCAAGGCGGTCATCACCGGCAGCCAGACTTTGGAAGATGCCAAGAATTTAGCCATCCTCCTTCGTTCGGGCGCCCTGCCTGTTAAATTGAAAGTCATGGAAGTCCGCACCATTGGTCCGAGCCTGGGCCTTGACTCGAAGCTCAAGAGTGAAAAGGCTTTTGCCATCGGCATCCTGTTGATTATGGTCTTTTTAATCGTCATTTACCGTATGTCCGGTATCGTAGCCAATATCGCCCTCTTGGTATACGTCCTCATCCTGCTGGGGATTTTGAAGTACCTCGATGCGACGCTGACCTTGCCGGGGATTGCCGGTGTTATCCTGTCTATGGGTTTCGCCGTCGATGCCAACATCCTCATCTTTGAACGATTTAAAGAAGAAGTCCTGGTCGGCAAGACCCTGCGAACGTCGATGGAGGCCGGTTTCCGTCGGGCTTTCAATACCATCCTCGACGCTAACGTATCGGTCATGATCGCTGCCATCGTCCTCATCGTCATGGGCAGCGGGACCGTCAAGGGCTTTGCCGTCAACTTGGCCTTGGGCCTGGTCGTCAGCATGTTCACGGCTATCGTCGTCAGCCGTTCGCTCCTGACCTGGTTCATCAATACGGGATTGATCACCAATCCCTGGTTCTACGGGTTAAACCGTAAACCGCCTGAACATATGCTGAAAAAGGGGGGACAGAAATGAGTTTTGATATTATCAAACATCGCACGTGGTGGTTCATCTTATCGTCTGTCCTGGTCCTTGCCAGCTTGATTTCTATCTTTATCAATGGATTTAACTTCGGTATCGATTATACCGGCGGTACCATCCTCGACATGCAGTTCAATAAGGCCGTCAGTGTTTCTGAAGTTCGTCAGGTCATCGACCAATCGAATATGGACCTGGGGAATACGGTCATCCAGCTGACCGGCGTTACCGACCAGGATTCGTCGACAGACGTCATGCTGCGCATGCGCAACCTGTCCAGTGACGAAACCAAGGCCGTGTCCGAAAAATTGAGCACCTCTTTGGGCGGTGCCGAAGTCAAACGGACCGAATCGGTCGGTGCCGTCATCGGCTCGGAAGTCACGAAAAATGCCGTTACCAGCCTGGCTGTGGCCTTCATTGCCTTAGCGGCCTATATTTCCTTCCGCTTCGAGTATAAGATCGCCATTTCGGCCCTTATTTCCATCGTACACGATTTGATCATGGTCTTAGGCGTTTTCTCCTTCTTCCATTTGGAAATCGACGCCACCTTCTTAGCGGCCATCTTGACCGTCGTCGGCTATTCCATGAACGAAGCCGTCGTCATCTTTGACCGCGTCCGTGAAAACACGCGGACTCACCGGCGGACCGACTCTTATGAAAAACTGGCTCATGACAGTATTTCTCAGAGTATCCACCGCAGTATCTACACCTTGTCGACGGTTCTCTTTGCCTGCGGCGCCCTCCATTTCTTCGGCGGCGAATCGACAAAGAACTTCTCCCTGGTCATGCTCATCGGCTTTATCAGCGGGGCTTACTCGTCCATCTGTGTCGATACGTCGATCTGGGTCGTATGGAAGAATCATACGTCGAACCGGCGCGGCCTGAAATCTTCTGACGATGAATCGGAAGAAGACGAAGAAGCTGCAGAAACGCAAAAAGGATAAAAATAAGGGATGTCCCATGGAGTTTTGCCTTCATGGAACAGCCCTTTTTCATTTGACAAAGGACTCCTTCCTTGAAGAAAGAAGCCCTTGAGGAGGAATTATGATGTTTAAAATCGATGCACTGGGCAAAGCCTGCCCCTTACCGGTCATTGAAGCCCATAAGGCTTTGAAGGATCATGATGCCATTGAAATTACCGTCGATAATGAAATCGCAACGGAAAATCTCAGAAACTTATCAGAACAGATGAATTGTGCCTATACGATGACTAAGGAATCGGATACCCATTATACGGTCACCTTGGTCAAAGAAGGGGCCGCTCCTGTTGAAGACGCACCGACTGTATCGGGTTCTGATTATATCGTCGTCCTCAATGCGCCGGTCATGGGTCTCGGCGACGATACGCTCGGCAAGAACCTCTTGAAGACTTTTATTTATACGCTCACTGAACAGGACGTACTGCCGAAACAGATTATCTGCTACAATGGCGGCGTATCCCTGGTCACGGAAGATTCCGAGTCCCTTGAGGATTTGAAGCATCTTGAAGAAGAAGGCGTTGAAGTCTACGCCTGCGGGGCCTGCCTCAATTACTACGGCCTGACTGATAAGGTCGCCGTCGGCTCTATTACCAACATGTTCCGCATTGTTGAAATGATGCGTACGGCCAATCGCATCGTCAAACCGTAAGCGATGGAACAGACGATCATAAAAGCGGCCATTCTCGTGTCGTTCATCCTTTGCGGATATATTTTAAAGCAGCTGCGTCTTTTTGGACGCAGCACTTTTCATACCATATCGACGATTGTCTTTAATATAACCCTGCCGTCGGTCATCATTGCCAACTTAAACGGCATCCACTTCGAGGTACATTACCTTTTCATCAGCCTCTTGGCCATCGTCTTCAACCTGCTCATGGTCGGCCTTGGCTATGGCGTCGGGCGGACGAAAAGCGAAAAGGCCTTTTATATGCTCAATATGAACGGCTATAATATCGGCAATTTTGCCCTGCCCTTCGTATCGTATTTCTTCGACAGTGCGGCTGTCCTCATCGTCTGTATCTTTGATGCCGGCAACTCTCTCATGTGCCTCGGCGGCGGTTATGGCCTGGCCCGCTACGTCCGCGGGGCAAAAGGGGATAATATCTTTTATATTTTGGCCAAGACGATCTTTTCATCCCTGCCGGTCCTGTCCTATATCCTGATGCTTATCCTGGCCTTGGGGGGCCTCTCTCTGCCCCAAGTGGTCATTGACTGGGTCAAGGTGCCGGCTTCGGCCAATACCTTCTTGTCGATGCTGATGATCGGCGTTGCCCTGGGGTTATCTTTGAAGAAGGAATACCTGCACCTCATCTATACGGATGTAGGTCTGCGCCTATTGATCTCCGTCGTCTTTGCTGCCTTTATTTATGTCGGCCTCGACTATTCCATGGACATCAAGCGGGTCCTCATGGTCCTGGTCTTTGCCCCGGTTGCCGGCATGGCCTGCTACTATACGGCGAAATTGAAGTTAAAGATCGAAGTGGCGGCTTGCATCAGTTCCTTATATATCCTCATTTCCATCGTCGTCATGTCGACGCTCATCGTCGTCTTGGAAACGATATGACCGATCGGCCAGGAGCTCTTCTTCTAAGGCCGCCGGTACCGTCGACGGACTGCGGGTGATGTAGTAGCTGTCGACCTTCGGCGGTTCAAAATCGAGGAGGGGAATGGCCCGCAGTCGCTTGGAGGCTAAGTCGTCTTCGATGAGGCTTTTCGGCAAAAAGGTATAGCCGATGCCTTCGGCGACGTACTGCGGGAGCTTAGTGCTGTTGTCGATTTCTAAAGGGAAGCGGTGATGGCGCGGAAAGAGGTCCTGTATGTAGAGGCCGACGCCTTGGAGTGCGAAGTTACAGAATAAGTAATCGATTTTTTGCAGATCATCCTTATAGATCCCCTTGGCGTATGAGGTATCGGATTCCTTACAGACCAGGACCAATGAGTCGGTCCGATAGGGCTGGCAGACGAAGCCGCTTTTGAACATGGCACTGAAGGAAAATATGGCGTCGAGGGTCCCTTCTTGGAGCTGGCGCATCATGTCGGCCGTATGGCTGATAGTGACGTGGAGAGAGACGTCTTTCTGCTTTTTTAAGTAGCTGCGGATGCGGCGCTGAAGGTGGCTTTCGTAAATCGTATTGGTCGTACCGATGTTTACTTTTTGGGCGTACGTCGGCGAGGACTGGATATCCTGAAGGGCCGTCAGTTCGAGAGAGACGAAGCGTTGGGCGTAATCGAGAAATTTTTGACCCGACGCCGTCAGGTCGACCTGTTTGTGGCTGCGGATGAAGAGGGGAACGCCCAGTTCCATCTCCAAGTCGCGGATGCGGTTGGTTACCGTCGACTGGGCGACGAAGAGCTGCTGCGCCGTTTTCGTAAAGTTCTTTATTTGTGCCAGGGCAATGAATGTCCGGAGTGTCGTCGTATCCATAGCCGGACCTCCTTTTCTTGCAATTTGATTATCGAATGGAATGAATTGAAATAATCTATTTCACAAATTATCTCTTTGTATTATATAATAATCATTGTAGAGAAACAATGAAATGCAAGTTTGTTTTGTAGTTTAGATTATGCATCTTGCTGTATTATAAGAAATTGGAGCTGAATCAGATGAACAAGAAAACTGTCCCCTTTAATGAAGAACAGATTCGTTCTATCATTGCCAAGTACCCGACACCTTTTCATATTTATGATGAAAAAGCCATTGTCGATAACGTTCGAAAATTGATAAAGGCTTTTGATTGGGCCCATGATTTCAAAGAGTATTTTGCCGTTAAGGCTGCACCGAATCCGTATCTCATGCGTCTCTTGCAGAAAGAAGGCGTCGGTGCTGACTGCAGCTCCATGGCAGAATTGGAACTATGTGACAAAGTTGGCATTACCGGCCATGATATCGTCTTTTCTTCCAATGACACGCCGTATGAAGAATTTAAAAGAGCCATGGAACTCGGCGCTTTGATCAACCTCGACGACATTTCCATGATCGACTTCATGGAACAGCGCGGTCCTTTGCCCGATTGGATTTGCGCCCGTTATAATCCGGGCCCTCTCCTTCAGGGCGGCAACGATATCATCGGGACGCCGGAAGAAGCCAAATACGGCATGACCCGAGAACAGATCTTCGACGCCTTCCGCATCCTGAAAGAAAAGGGCGTATCCCACTTCGGCCTGCACACCATGGTCGTATCCAATGAACTCCAGGTAACGGGCCTCATTCATACGGCCAAGATGATGTTTGAATTGGCTGCGGAAGTACAGGAACTCCTCGGCATCGATATCGAATTCCTCGATTTTGGCGGAGGCATCGGCCTCCCGTACCGTCCGGAAGAATCGTTCATCGATTACGATGAATTGAGTGCCGGCATCAAACAGTATTTTGAAGCCATCATGGTTCCGAGAGGCCTCGGCAAATGCCGCCTTTCCTTCGAATGCGGCCGTGCCATCACCGGTCCTTACGGCTACTTGGTCACGACGGCTATCCATCACAAACATATTTGGAAGGAATATATCGGCGTCGATGCCAGCATGGCCAACCTCATGCGTCCCGGCATGTACGGCTCCTACCACTACCTGTCGGTCATGGGCAAGGAAGACGCTCCCAAGGATCACGTCTATGACGTCGTCGGCTCGCTCTGCGAAAACTGCGATAAATTCGCCGTCGACCGCAGCCTGCCGGAAATCGAAGACGGCGACATCCTGGTCATCCATGACACGGGGGCTCACGGCCACTCCATGGGCTTTAATTACAACGGCAAGCTCCGTTCGGCAGAGCTCCTCCTCCATGAGGACGGCAAGGTAACCCAGATCCGCCGGGCGGAAACGTTAGATGACCTTTTTGCGACTATCGACTTTTCAAACTTATAAATGAAAGTAAATCATCCCCCTTACATACTGTAAGGGGGATTTTTTTTCAATTTATTTTAAATTTTAATATATTTTTAATCTTTATCGAGTATAATACAGATATAACATACCGTCATTCATCTGAATATGGAGAAAGGAGGCATCTTGGCTGATGGGGGCTTATGATATATTGACCGGGACCCAGCTTTGCATGGCTGTGGCCATGATTGCCTATGGCTTTTACTTTAAAAAGAAACGAACGTGCCGCGTGTGGTATTTCTCCGGTCCGGCATGGCTGATTGCCATTTGGTCGGCTGTTGTATTATACTACTATTCAGAATATCCATTTTTAACGATACTCTGCTTCCTCATGGGATTTTTCTTAGGCATGGGAATCGGATTGTGGGTTAAAAAAGGCCTGCCGGAACTGACCTACTGCAGGAAACGGCGGCGCCTCCAATGCCCGCCGATGAAGAAGGCCATGCCGGCCTATCTGATCATCTGCATCGTATTTGCCTCCTTCCAGATCGTGGGCTACCATTTTTCTTTCATTACGCACTCCTGGTTCTTTAATGAAGTACTGGGCTTTGCACCGGGACTCTGTACGGGTTTGTTGTGGGGAAGGGGCATTGCCATGCTGCTCGATATCCCTGTACGGGGACAGCAGGTATATAAAGATATTTAGGAGGGAATTTTCATGGACAATACACAGCGGAGAGAACAAATCCTTCAGATGCTGCACGAATCGACGACTGCCGTTACCGGTACGGCCTTAGCCAAGGCCTGCAGCGTCAGCCGCCAAATCATCGTCGGCGACGTCGCCCTTTTGCGTGCCCAAGGGGTCGGCATCATTTCAACGCCCCGGGGCTATCAGCTGGTTACACCGTTGAAGAAGGGCTGTACGCGGGTCTTCGTCTGCTGCCACGGTACGGATTTGATGGAAGCGGAACTCGAAGCCATCGTTGACAACGGGGGCATCGTCCACAACGTCGTCGTCGAACACGAGGTCTACGGCAATTTGGAAGGGACCTTGAATCTTCATTCTCGCCGCGACGTCCAGCAGTACATCAAGCGGATGAAAGACTCTAAGGCCGAATTGCTGAGCACCATCAGCGGCGGCATTCATACGCATTTGGTCGAAGCCAAGACGGAAGAAGAACTCGATGCTATTCATAAGGCTTTGCATGACTTAAAGGTCTTATACGGCGATTGACTTTTTCCTTCCATATGCTACAATGATGTCATGTCGAATTATGTGTCATGACAGTTGTACAGATAGGAGGAAACATCTCATGTTGTTAGACCGGTTGGAAGCCCTGCCTGTAGGCAGGTTCCACTATAAACTGCTCTTGGTCACCGGTTTGGGCTGGCTTTTTGATTCCATGGATACAGGGCTCATCGCCTTTATCCTGCCCGTCCTTGCCAAAGAATGGGGATTGGCCCCGGGGCAGATGGGCCTCATCGGCAGCATCGGACTCATCGGTATGGCCCTTGGCGCCGTCGTATCCGGCACGGCTGCCGACCGCATGGGCCGCAAGAAAGTCTTTACGATTACGGTATTGATTTATAGCATTGCTTCGGCTTTCTGTGCCTTATCCTGGAGTTATGAATCGCTGCTCATCTTTCGCTTTCTCGTAGGCTTCGGCCTCGGCGGGGAATTGCCCGTGGCGGCGACGTTGGTCTCTGAATATGCTCCGTCGCGGGTGCGCGGCCGGTTCATCGTCCTCTTGGAAAGCTTTTGGGGCCTCGGCTGGATTGCAGCTGCCTGCATCGCTTATTTCTTCATTCCCGTCTATGGCTGGCGCATGGCTTTCTTGATCGGTGCCCTGCCGGCGCTGTATGTCTGCCTCATTCGCCTTCATATGCCGGAATCGGTCCGTTATCTCCTGGCTCACGGCCGCGTAGCGGAAGCCCGGAATATCGTCGTTTCCATCGAAAAAACGCTGCATGTGCCCGTCGCACCCTTTTCCGATGCCGATGAACGGATACCGGCTGTAACCAAGGCTTCGTTCCATGAATTGTGGAAAAAGCCCTTTATCTCACGGACGGTCATGCTGTGGCTGGTCTGGTTCGGCATTAACTTCAGCTACTACGGTATTTTCATGTGGCTGCCGTCCCTCGTTTTCCAGCAGGGTTTCACGGTCGTCAAGACCTTTGAATACGTCCTGGTCATGACCTTGGCCCAGCTTCCGGGCTATTACTGTGCCGCCTGGCTGGTCGACAAAATCGGGCGCAAGTATACCTTGTCGTCGTTCCTCTTATTCAGCGGCGTTGCCAGCTATTTCTTCGGCCACGCTTCGACGGCTTCGATGCTCATGATCTGGGGCGCTGTCATGTCCTTCTTTAACCTCGGTGCCTGGGGCGTGCTCTATACCTATACGCCGGAACAGTATCCGACGGCCATTCGGGCTCTCGGAAGCGGCTGGGCTGCCGGGTTTGGACGCTTTGGCGGCATGGCGGCCCCGGTCATGGTCGGTGTACTCTTGGGGCAGCACTTTGATTTCGGTGGTGTCTTCTATATGTTTGCCTTCGTCTTCATTGCCATTGCCGTCGTCGTCATGGGCCTGGGCATGGAAAGCAAGCAAAAGAACTTAGAGAGCATGACTGAACAATTTGCCGATGCCAAGTGATGTAAATTTTGTAAAAAAGCTGTCAAAACCGTCTTGACAGCTTTTTTTTTCAATGATAAAATTATCTATGTCGCACGGCTTGAACCGATTCGATTTGGGCTCGGCAGACGAAGATCAAACGATGGATACGCTTTGAAAGACTTCATAAAAATGCTTGACAAGCTGACCTGAGTTTGGTAGAATAAACAAGTCGTCGCTACGGCGACACGATGACCTTTGAAAACTGAACAATGAACTGAATGAACGCCAGTAAATGAATCTTTGGATTTGTTTATACCGAGTTTTACTCGGGAGTGCAGGTCATTTTCGTAAGAAAATAACCGAATCAATTCAAACGTCCGGCTTTGCCGGACACCAAAAACAATAAGTTGAGCTAGTAAGCTCTTCCATACTATCATGGAGAGTTTGATCCTGGCTCAGGACGAACGCTGGCGGCGTGCTTAACACATGCAAGTCGAACGAGAAGACATGAGAAGCTTGCTTCTTATCGATTCGAGTGGCAAACGGGTGAGTAACGCGTAAGCAACCTGCCCTTCAGATGGGGACAACAGCTGGAAACGGCTGCTAATACCGAATACGTTCTTTCCGCCGCATGACGGGAAGAAGAAAGGGAGGCCTTC
>NZ_LUGJ01000028.1:0-69307 GCF_001682955.1 Megasphaera sp. DISK 18 | reverse complement strand
TGTCAAGCACGTTTTTGAAAGATTTTCAAATCGTACTCGCGTCGGCTGTTGTCTCAGCCGGACTGTCTTAAGATTTCTCCCTGACAGCTTATTCAGTATACTCCCGTGTAAAGGAATTGTCAAGGATATATATAGAAATATTCTATATAAAAAGGCCGCCCTCAAAGGCGGCCTTTCCGTAATTCTGTTTCGACTATTCTTTAAACAGTTTGGTCTGTTCTTGTTCGTCGTCTTCATCCGTTCCTTCGATAGCAATCGTATCGAGAGCTGCAACCTTGTCGTCGCCTTCCAGTTTCTGGATTTTGACGCCCGACGTATTACGTCCCTTCTTAATACCAATGCTTTCGATATCGGTCCGGATAACGATTCCGTTAGAGGTAATGAGCATCAGTTCTTGACCTTCGTGAACGACTTCGACGCCGACGATGTCGCCGGTTTTCGGGGTAATCTTGAAGTTCTTGATCCCCTTTCCGCCGCGAAGCTGAACTTTATAGGCATCGACGTTATTGCGCTTGCCGAAGCCTTCTTCACTGACCGTCAGAACTTGGCAGTCTTCCGCCAAGACGTCAGCACCGATGACCATATCCCCTTCAGCCAGGGTAATACCGCGGACACCGCGGGTATTGCGGCCCATGGGACGGACATCGTTTTCATTAAAGCAGATGGCCATACCCAGTTTCGTTGCCAAAATAATGGTCTGGTCGCCGTTGGTCAGGCGCACCTTCGCCAAATGATCCCCTTCCATGAGGGAGATGGCGATGAGGCCGTTGCGACGGACATTCTTAAATTCGTGAAGGACGGTTTTCTTGACCAAGCCTTTTTCCGTTACCATAAAGAGGTTCATCGACGGATCAACCTGATCGAGATCGATGAGGGCGTTGACCTTTTCTCCGTTGGACAGGGGCAGGATGTTGATGGCAGCCATCCCCTTAGAATTACGGCTGTTGGCTTCCGGAATTTCATAGGACTTCAAGCGATAGACACGGCCGAAGTTGGTAAAGAACAAGACCGTATTCCACGCCGACGTGTAGAGCAGGTGGTTAACTGCATCTTCATCTTTCGTCCCCATGCCCTTGATGCCGCGGCCGCCTTTATTCTGCGTATGGTATACATTGGCGTTGATACGCTTCATGTATCCCCGACGCGTCAGTGTCAGAACCATGCGTTCATTAGGAATCATATCTTCGATGGAAAAATCAGAGGCATCGGCAACGATTTCCGTACGTCGTTTATCCCCAAATTTCTTCTTGGCATCGAGGAGTTCTGTTTTAACGATTTCCATGACTTTATGTTCATCGGCTAAAACGCTGCGGAGGTAAGCAATGCGTTCTTCCAGTTCCTTATATTCTTCTTCGATTTTTTCGCGTTCGAGACCGGTCAGGCGGCGCAGACGCATATCGAGGATAGCCACAGCCTGTTTTTCACTAAGGCCGAACTTGGACATGAGGGACGTCTTGGCCACTTCATCCGTTGCCGATTCACGAATGGTCTTGATGACTTCGTCAATGTGGTCGAGGGCGATGAGCAGACCTTCTAAGATATGAGCGCGGGCCAAAGCCTTATCGAGTTCAAACCGGCAGCGGCGCGTGATGACATTCTTCTGATGATCCAAATAGTAGGTCAAGATCTGTTTCAGCGTCAAGACCCGCGGATGACCGTCGACGAGGGCCAGCATGATGACGCCGAAGGTTTCCTGGAGCTGGGTATGCTTGTACAGCTTATTCAGGACGATATCCGGGTTAACATCGGCGCGGAGCTCGATGACGATGCGCATCCCTTTGCGGTCCGATTCATCGCGAAGAGCCGTAATTCCGTCGATTTCCTTATTGCGGGACAAGTCGGCAATAGATTCAATGACCCGGGCCTTATTGACCTGGTACGGAATTTCTGTAACGACGATACGATTCTTACCCTTATTCATCGGTTCGATGGAAGCGCAGGAACGCATCTTGATACTGCCGCGGCCCGTCGAATAAGCTTTGACGATGCCGTCACGACCCATGATTTTAGCACCGGTCGGGAAATCAGGGCCCTTGACCTTGGTCATGATTTCTTCCAGACTGGAATCCGGGTTGTCGATAAGCTGAACACAACCATCGACGACTTCACTTAAATTATGGGGCGGAATGTTGGTCGCCATGCCGACGGCAATCCCCGCCGAGCCGTTTACTAAGAGGTTCGGGATTTTTGACGGCAAGACCGTCGGTTCCTGCATAGAGCCGTCGTAGTTGGGCATGAAATCGACCGTTTCCTTGTCGATATCTTCCAGCATTTCTCCCGTAATCTTTGCCATACGGACTTCAGTATAACGCATGGCTGCCGCCGAGTCACCGTCGACAGAACCGAAGTTGCCGTGACCATCGACGAGGGGGTACCGTGTCGAAAAATCCTGGGCCAAGCGGACGGTCGCATCATAGACGGAGATGTCCCCGTGGGGGTGATACTTACCTAAAACTTCACCGACAATACGGGCCGATTTCTTATACGGTTTGTTCGGCGTCATGCCCGCTTCATGCATGGCGTAGAGAATTCGCCGGTGAACCGGCTTCAACCCATCGCGTACATCCGGCAAGGCACGAGTGATGATGACACTCATGGCATAGTCGATGTACGACGTCTGCATTTCACTTTCCAGACAAACCGGCACAATCTTATCTACTTGTTGTTCGTCCACAAATTTCACCTCATATACAAACTGAAAATAACTGCCGGCCAAAAGAGGTCCTGCAGTCCGAATCTGTTTTGCTATACTGCCCTTCAAAATGGGCGCATACCATTATATTATAGCAAAGTTTTATTGTTTTTAATAGTCCGGCACTAAGATTCAGCATTACAAAAGGCCGCCCAAATGGACGGCCTGTAAATTTAAAGGTTTTATTTTTTATTGCTGTAGCGCCAAATTTTCATTTTTTCGGCTTCTTTGATGAGGTCTTCCCGGAAGTCAGGATGAGCAATGCTGATCAGGCGTTCTGCCCGTTCCCACGTCGAAGCCCCCATGAGGTTGACCATGCCGTATTCGGTAACGACAAAGTTGATTTGGGACCGCGGGTCGGTAATGGTCGTTCCCGGAGCCAGGGTCGGCAGAATACGCGATTCATCGCGGCCGGTCTTCTTATTGTGGAAGGTCGAGCGCAGGGCGATGATGCTCTTGCCGCCCGGCGAACGATAAGCGCCGTCCGTGAAGTCGAGCTGGCCGCCGCTGCCGCTGATTTGCTGCGTTCCTGACGATTCGGAAGAAACCTGGCCGAAGAGGTCGACTTCGATACAGTTGTTGATAGAAATAAAGTTATCCATCTGGGCGATGACGAAAGGATCGTTGATGACGTCTACCGGGTAAGCTGCCAGGTACGGGTTGTCATCCATCCAGTCATAGAGGTCCTGCGTGCCGAGGGCAAAGGACCAGCTTACCTTATTGGGGCAAAAAGCCTTGCGGCGGTTAGTCAGCTGACCGTTCTTATACATCAGATAGAAGGCGTCGACGAGCATTTCCGTGTGAACACCCAAATCCTTCAAGTCCGATTCAGACAAGAGGGCGCCGATCGTATTCGGCAGGCTGCCGATGCCCAGCTGCAGGGTCGCACCGTTAGGAACCTGTTCAACGATCATTTTGGCAATGGTAGCATCGATATCGTCCCCCGTGGCAAAGGGAATCGTTGCCAACGGATGATTGCCGTATTCGACGATACCGTCGATGTCGCTGATATGAATGCATTCGCCGCGGCCGCCGAGGACGCGAGGCATAGCTTCGTTGACTTCGACGATGACTTTCTTAGCCTTCTGGGTAATCGCTTCCGTTGCCGATACAGCCAGGCCGAAGTTGAAGAACCCGTGTTTATCCATAGGGCCGACCGTGATGAGGGCCACGTCGACGTCGAGGAGGTCACGGTACATGGACGGTTTATTGCGATAACACATGGGGATGAAGTTCATCTGGCCGAGAGCGCATTTTTTCCGGTCATAGCCGCCCATATGCCAGTTCATAGCCGTAAAGGCTTTGCGGTCCGGATCCTGTTCGATGATTTGACGGGGAGCGACGGAAAGACACATGCGGACTTTTACGTCCTGCAGTTCGTCCCGCCGGGCTGCCAAGGCCTGGTCGAGGAGAACCGGCTGGGTCGTACCCATACCGTAATCTACCCAGTCGCCTGATTTTACGACTTTGACCGCCTCTTCAGGGGTCATCAATTTTTGTTTGTACATGTCTGTCCATTGAGACATAGAAATCACCCTTTCCATAGTATCTATACTAATTGCATAGTACGACGTTTTACGTTTACTTATAGTCATATTATACGCCGCACAGCCAGTCGTTACAAGCGTTACAGTAAAGTATCACATGCTAATTACGCATAGTTGTCCCGGATGCTGCCATGGAGACAGAATTTGTACACACAAAAAAATAGGTTCACAATATGCGAGCCTATTTTTAGCAGTAAAAAGTGATTTCTTCAAAATGTTCTATCCACCTTTTTACGATTAACTTGTGATTTGCTTCAATACTTCTTAATAAAAAGTTCAAAGCCGATTTCGGAATCCTAGAATTATTATTACACAATAGAGCTCCACCTTTACTCGTAATCCAAATTTTTGTCGCATTTTTGGCAGGAGTTCCCTCTGCAATATGAACATGTATAGGTTCAATAGGGTAGTTTTCATTCGACCAAAAATAAATCACATAGGGACCGATTCTAAATAACTGTGGCATTATGAAAGCCTCCTTCAGCAGCTAATTGCATAATTAAATGCGAATTATCGTGAACGAAAGCATCCCATTCCTTGATATCAGACTCTGAATATCCTTGAATATCCTGCCATTTATAGTTGGGCAGGATGCAAGTTGCATGATTAAAACCTCCATTGCACGGTGTTTCAATATACACTTTTACGGTTCCGTCTCCCTGGATTGACGAATGCGTAATTTCAGTATCGTCCGCCAAAGTCATGTAAGGGTACATCATAAGCGTTCCTCCCTGATATTAATGTTTATTTTTATTATATCACACCCGGCCTCATTAGAATCAACTTACGAGCATACCATCTCCCACATGATGATATGTTCAAGTGCAGGGACATTCACAAGTCACTGCGCCTATAGCGATTGAGTAGAAAAAAGGCACTGCCCGAAAGAAATTTTCCCGGCAGTGCCCCCTTTTACCATATAGCAAGATAGGCTTCCGTTCTATTCGGCCTGTCTCTTTTCAATGATTTCATCCATGATTTTTTTCGGCACTTCTTCATAGGCATAGAATTCCATATTGAAGGTACCCTTGCCCTGGGTCATGGAGCGAAGGACCGTTACGTAATCCCGCATTTCAGCCAAGGGAACCTGCGCCTTTACGACGATGATGCCCTTGCGATTGCGATGGTGTTCCATGCCGAGGATACGGCCGCGGCGGCTGCTGAAGTCGCCCATGACATCGCCCATATAGTCTTCAGGGATGACGACGTCGACGTTGTAAATCGGTTCCAAGAGAATCGGTTTAGCTTCCGGTACGGCCTTCTTTAACGCCTGGCCGGCAGCGACCTTGAAAGCCATTTCTGAAGAGTCGACCGGGTGATAGGAACCATCCGTCAGAGTGACTTTGACATTGATCATCGGGAAGCCGGCAATAAGTCCCTTTTCCAAGGTTTCACGAACACCTTTTTCAACGGCCGGAATGTACTGTCTCGGTACGGCGCCGCCAAAAATCTTATCGACGAATTCAAAGGGTTCGCCCGTCGTGAGCGGTTCGATATCGAGGAATACGTGACCGAACTGACCGTGACCGCCACTCTGTTTCTTATGTTTGCCTTCGGCCGTCGCCTTTTCCTTAATCGTTTCCCGATAAGGAATGTACAGTTCTTCCTGTTTCGCTTTCACACCGTATTTCCGTTCAATCTTGATGAGGATGTGATCGAGGTGGACGTCGCCCATGCAGCGGACGATGAGCTGTTTTCCTTCTACGCTCTTGTCGATGGTGCACGTCGGATCTTCTTCACTGATCCGCAAGAGGGCGTTCATCAATTTTTCTTCTTCGCCCTTCTTTTCCGGAACGAGGGCTACCGTATGGAGCGGGTTGGGGAAACGAATGGGATCATAGGTCACTTGGAAATCAGGAGATGCAAAGGTATCGCCGGTCCGGGCATGAGCCAGTTTCGGCAGGACGACGATATCGCCGGCAATGGCTACGGGGACGGGAATCGGTTCCTTACCGACCAAGGTCAGTACCTTGCCCATCTTTTCGTCTTCGCCCTGGGTTACGTTATAGAGCCGGTCACCTTCTTTGAGTTCGCCCGAGAAAATGCGGACATAGCTGAGCTTTCCGGCGAAGGGATCGACGACAGTCTTAAACACGAAAGCCGTAAAGGGTTTATTGGGATATACCATGACCGGTTCTTCCGTCTTCTTATCGGTCCCCATCATGACCTTCTGCGAAGCATCGGGCATGTACGTAATGATACGGCGCAGGAGTTCAGCCGTACCGATATGGTGGATAACACTGCCGCACATCAGTGGGCAGACGCGGCCCGTAAGCATCCCTTGATAGAGTCCCTTGCGGAGTTCCTCAATCGTCAGTTCATCGCCGTTGAGGTATTTTTCCAACAGTTCATCGTCGCCTTCCGCAGCGGCTTCCATGCACATTTCACGCACTTCACGAGCCTTGGCCATGTATTCCGGCGGAACTTTAATTTCCGTGCATTGTCCGTTATTCCATTCCCAGGCGACCATTTTGCAAACGTCGATAATTCCGCGGAAATCTTTGCCTTCACCGATTGGAATCTGAAGAGGCATGATGGACTTGCCGAATACGGAGCGCAGTTTTTCCAAGCAGCCAAAAAAGTCAGCGTGTTCCACGTCCATCTTGTTGACATAGACCATGCGCGGCAGTTTCAATTCGAGACCGTAGTCCCAAGCCCGTTCTGTATCCATTTCGACGCCCGATTCTGCCGATACTACCAACAGAATGCCGTCACTGGCTCTGAGGGCTGCGCGAACTTCACCGCAAAATTCAGAGTACCCCGGCGTATCGAGGAAATTCAGTTTATAGCCTTCCCATTCGCAAGGTGCAATACTGAGCTGAATCGTTACGTTACGCTTAATTTCTTCCGGTTCATAATCCATAATGTGCTTGTTGTCTTTACCGACGCCAACGGCATCAACGGCACCGCAGGCCAGCAGTAACGATTCAACAACCGCCGTTTTACCGGCGCCATCGTGCGAAAGTACAGCAACGTTGCGAATTTTATCACTTGTGTATTCTTTCATAAAACAATCGCCTCCTATGGAATCAGTTACTATTATATATTCGCTGTAAGGCAGGCAGATTCCTTTTTTCTCTTGCATTTTTTTAAAAATTATTATGCAAATTCTAAAAACATAAAAAAATTGGACCCGGATAGAAATCCGAGTCCAATCTCAGGGAAGAGAAAGAGTATGATTATTTTACGTCAGTGTTGTTAATGCTTTCGACCAAAGCATCAGCTAAGTGTTCCAGTTCTACCGCTTTGTCGTCATGCATGGCCGAAGCGAGGGACAGACGTTCGTTGAGGATGGTCATGTTGGAAAGGTTATTGTCGATGAATTCCTGCATCAAATCGCCGGATTTTACAGCCCAGGAACCGTTTTCGATCAGGGCAATGGTACGATTCTGTACGTGAAGAGCCTTCATGTGTTCGAGGAAGTCCAGCATGACCGGATAGATGCCCAGGTTATACGTTACCGAAGCCAGTACCAAGTGGGAGAGCTTAAAGGACTGGGAAATCAATTCCGAAACGTGAGTTGAAGAAACGTCGCAGATCCGGATATTGGTGACGCCCTTTTCGCAAAGTCTCGAAGCCAAGTTCTGAGCAGCGGCTTCCGTGTTGCCGTACATCGAAGAGTAGGCAATGAGGACGCCTTTTTCTTCCGGTGTATACGTGCTCCAGCGCTGATATTTGTCGAGCAGATAGCCGAAGTCTTTTCTCCAGACCGGACCATGGAGCGGGCAAATGACCTTAATCTTATCCAAGACCGTCGCAGCTTTGCCCAACAGGTGCTGTACGTGAGGGCCGTATTTGCCGACGATGTTCGTGTAATAACGGCGGGCTTCATCGAGCCAATCGCGGTCGAAGTTGACTTCATCGGCGAACAATTTTCCGTCAAGAGCGATGAAGGAACCGAAGGCGTCTGCCGAGAAGAGGATGCCGTCGGTGAGGTCGAGGGTGACCATAGCTTCCGGCCAGTGGACCATCGGAGCTTCTACATAAGTTACGGTATGTTTACCGAAGGTCGTCGTGTCACCTTCCTTGACTTCGATCAATTCCTGGTTATCGATTTTAAATCCGAACTGACGCATGAGCATGAAGGATTTTTCCGTGCTGATGATTTTAACATTCGGATAACGGAGAACGATTTCTTCCATGCTGGCGCAGTGGTCCGGTTCCATATGGTTAATGACCATATAATCGAGGTCGCGGCCGTTGAGAACGTGTTCTACGTTTTCTAAGAACTGACGGCAGACAGCCCAGTCAACCGTGTCAAACAATACCGTCTTTTCGTCGAGCAAGAGGTAAGCATTATAAGAAACGCCCAAGGGAATGGGGTGAATATTTTCAAACAAATGTAATCGATGGTCATTAGCACCGACCCAAGAAACATCTTTCGTTACTTTGCGTACGCAATACATAATTTATCGACTCCTTTCGCCGCACTATTCTTGAATGAAATGACTCTTTTCTTCAGCGCATTCCGGGCAAACCCAATCATCAGGCAGGTCCTTGAACAAGGTTCCCGGTGCAATATCAGCTTCTTCATCACCTAATTCAGGAATATAGACATAGCCGCAGCCGTTGCAGACATATTTCGGGCCAATCGGTTCCGGTTTAGGAACGACCGGGCGTTTCATCTTAACCATCGGCGGAGCCGGCTTTTTATCTTCCAGGCCGAGTTCCTGTGCTAAGAGCGGCAGGATTTCCTGAACGTCGCCGACGATACCGTAGTCGCAGTTTTTAAAGATCGGAGCGTTGCCGTTTTTATTGATAGCTACAATGGTAGATGCATCTTTGATGCCTTTCAAATGCTGTTTCGCACCGGAAATACCGCAGGCAATGTACAAGTTGCCCGTGAACTTCTGGCCGGACATGCCGACATAGCGATTGAGCGGGACATAGCGAAGGGTTTCAGCAACCGGACGGGACGAGCCGATAGCAGCCCCGGCAGCCTTTGCCAAATCTTCGATAAGCTTCATGTTTTCTTTTTTCCCAATGCCCTTGCCAGCTGAGACAACACGTTCTGCCTCAACAATAGGCGTATCTGCTGCAATACCGACGGAGAAGTCATATCCGTCATGTCTGAGGGCGTCTGCGAGGGCTTTGACTTTGTCTTTTGCGCTTCCGTCGCGAAACAACTGGTTTTTGCGGATTCCCGTAACCGGAGCGGCTTTCTTCGGAGCCGAGCTGCGGCCGGCACCACCGTCAGCTTTGCCGATTTTGCCCAACAAGTGAGCAGCAATGACGACGCGCTGAATTTCATTGGTACCTTCGTAGATCGTCGTGATCTTAGCATCGCGGTAAGCACGTTCGACGTCCATGCCTTTCAAGAAGCCGGAGCCGCCGAAGATCTGAAGGGCTTCGTTGGTGATTTCGATGGCCGAATCCGAAGCGTACATCTTAGCCATAGCCGCTTCCATGCTGTACGGTTCGTGTTTTTCTTTTAATTCAGCTGCCGAATAAATCAGGTAACGGGAAGCACGCAGCTTCGTCGCCATATCTGCCAGTTTAAAGGAAATGCCCTGGTGAATGCCGATAGGCTGACCGAACTGGATACGTTCTTTGGCATAGTCAAGCGCACTTTCATAAGCGCCCTGAGCGATACCCAGTGCCTGAGCACCGATACCGATACGGCCGCCGTCAAGAGTTGCCATAGCGATCTTGAAGCCCTGGCCTTCTTTGCCGAGCAGGTTTTCTTTCGGAACTTTGACGTCATTGAAGATCAATTCTGCCGTCGAAGACGAGCGAATACCTAATTTATCGTAATGGTCGCCGAAGCTAAAGCCTTCCCAGCCTTTTTCTACGATGAAGGCCGAAATGCCTTTGGTGCCGATATCCGGAGTCGTAACAGCGAAGACGACGTAAATATCAGCTTTCGGAGCATTGGTGATGAAGATCTTACCACCGTTGAGCAGGTAGTAGTCCCCTTTATCGACAGCCGTCGTTTCCGTACCGCCGGCATCGGAACCTGCATTTTCTTCAGTCAGACCGAAGGCGCCCAGTTTTTCCCCTTTTGCTAAAGGAACCAAGTATTTTTTCTTCTGTTCTTCATTCCCGAAGGCTGCGATCGGATACGTGCCCAACGAGGTGTGAGCCGACAGGATAACGCCGACACCGCCGTCAACGCGGGAGAATTCTTCAACAGCAATGGCATAGCTGGTGACATCGAGGCCTGCGCCGCCGTATTCCTTCGGATACGGGAGACCCATCCAGCCATGTTTGCCCATAGCCTTTACGATTTCATCCGGGAATTCATTGTTCTGGTCCAGCGAAAAGGCGATCGGTTTTACTTCCGCTTCCGCAAATTTGCGGATCTCTTTTCGTAAGGCTTCATGTTCGGCAGTTGTTTGAAACAGCATATCATACTCCTCCTTTATGGATACAACTTGATTAACTATTCTTTCCTATGATTTCCCACAGGCTTTTTGCACGCAGCTTTTGATTGATTTCTTCTTGAACGACGCACAAGTTCAAGTGGATTTTGCAAATCCCGTGAGTCCTGCGCCATTCACAATCATACGAACCCTGCATGCATGCCGTTACATGGGCATCCCCCTCCATAATCGTAATCAGATCATAGAGGCTGACGTTCTTTAAATCTTCGACTAAGTGGCAACCACCTCCCGGTCCTCTGGAAAGCTTAACAAGCCCAGCTTGCGATAGTTTTTTTAGGATCTTGTAAGTAAATGCCTGCGGAACCTGTTCATCTTCGGCCAGCGAACGCACACTATGCTGTTTTTCGTCCGTCAAGGCACGCAACATCCGCAACGCATAATCCGTTTGCCGATTCATAAACATAAAAAGCACTCCGTATTCGTAATTAGTATTTGTAATTCTTGCCTCTATCATATTTTTTGGACAAAAAAAGTCAAGAGTTATGGGTATGCTAAAAAATTAAGATGTAGCCTACATCTATGAGTATTCTTAAAAGATTGAAACTTTATCACTGATAACCATTATTATTATTTCTTAGTGGCACTATAGCCATCCCCTTTCCCCTAAAAGGTAAAAAAATAATTCTTTCTAAAAAAGAAAAGAATTATGCAAAAAAAGAGATCTCCTGTGACTGCTAGTCATAGGAGACCTTTACATTATATTTTATGCCGTTTTTGCAAGTACTAATGATACCATGATTTCGACGCCGATGGGCAGGCATTTTTCATCGACGGCAAAATGTGTATTGTGCAGGGGATAGACCGTCTGCCCCTGGGGCGTCGCACCGAGCCAGAAAAAGCCGCCGTCAAAGTGCTGCAGGTATCCTGAAAAATCTTCAGCCGTCATAGCCGGTTCCTGAACATCCGCCAATCCTTCGTCTCCCAGACACTGACGGACGACGCCGGCAATAAAATCGGCCTGAACCGGCGTATTGCGGACAGCTGCATAGCCCCGTTCGTAATAAAGGGTGCTTTCCGTCCCGTACATGGCGTCCATGCCCTTCAGCGTATCCTGAAGATACGTTTCGACAGCATCTTGTGCTTCTTCATGATAGGTCCGGCAAGTCCCTTCAATTTCCACGGTGTCGGCAACGACGTTGTACCGCGTACCGCCGGTGATCTTACCGAAGGTCAAGACCGCCGGATACAATGGATTTACCCGACGGCTGACGATGGTCTGGGCCGCTGTCAGGAACTGAGCTGCCGCAACGATGGTATCTACCCCTTTATGAGGCATGGCGGCGTGACTGGTCTTGCCTTTCATGACGATGCGAATGTGATCCGATGCAGCCATCATCGGCCCCGGCAAGACGCCAATCGTGCCGCTGGGCAAGGTCGGCCAGACGTGGAGGCCGTAGACGGCATCGATGCCGTCGAGAGCCCCGGACGCAATCAACCCCTTAGCACCGCCGACAGGTGATTTTTCTTCAGACGGCTGGCAAATGAAGACGACCGTCCCCGAAAGGTCGTCCTTTATCCGGCTCAGCACTTCCGCTGCCCCGAGGAGAATGCTCATGTGGCCGTCGTGGCCGCAGGCATGCATCTTACCGGGAGACTTCGAAGCAAAGGGAAGTCCCGTTTCTTCCGTCATCGGCAGGGCGTCCATATCGGCCCGCAAAGCGATGACCGGGCCCGGCTTTCCCCCTTTTAAATAGCCCAAAACAGCCGTCGTACCGGCGACGTGTTCCTCGACCTCCACGCCGAAAGAGCGGAGTTTTTCCGCCATAAAGGCCGCCGTATTCACTTCTCCACCGGATAGCTCTGGATTTTCATGAATATGACGCCGCATGGCAATAATATCCGGCGTAACTTCGTTTATTATCTTCTTTATACCCCTCTTATCCAGCATCATAAATCCCCCTATTTATGAATTATTATTTATAAAATATGGTTAATAATACCACCGCTTTTATAATAATACAATAGTTTCTTTTATTTTATTCAGTAAAGAATAGTATGCATCAGGGGATAAGCTTTCAATACCCGCGACAAAGTGGACTGATTTGGAGTATAATAGACCATAATATGTTTAAAGGAGGATCACTCATGAAAGCATTTGATACTGAAAACAGTGCCTGGTCCCGCTTTTCAGCCGAACAGCGCTACCAGATGGAAACGTACAGCAACCAATACCGTCAATTTCTCGACACAGCCCGGACGGAACGCCTGGCCAACAAGGAAATACTCCGCCAAGCCAAGGAAGCCGGCTTTAAGCCCCTCAGCGACTATACCAGCCTCAAGGCCGGCGATAAAGTCTATTGGGACCAAAAGGGAAAATCGGTCATCTTAGCCGTCATCGGCTCCTCGCCCATTGCAGAAGGACTCAAGATTGTCGGCTCCCACATTGACTGCCCCCGCCTCGACGTCAAGGCGATTCCAGTCATTGAACAGGATAAAATCGTCTACTTAAAAACCCATTATTACGGCGGCGTCCTGAAGTACCAGTGGGTCTGCATGCCTCTCTCCCTCATCGGCGTCGTCTATAAGGCAGATGGAACGCGAATCGACGTCTCCATCGGCGAAGATCCTAACGACCCGGTCCTCTTCATCAATGACCTCCTGCCCCATCTCGGCAAGGATCAGGCCGCAAAAAAACTGAGCGAAGCCATCAGCGGTGAAATGCTCATGCCCCTCGTCGGCATTCACACGGAAGAAGAAAAGACGAAACCGGCCATCTTGACCCTCTTAAAAGAAAAATACGACATCGAAGAAGAAGACTTCACCAGTGCTGAACTGGAAATCATCCCGGCCGTCAAGAGCCGCGACGTCGGCCTCGACCGCTCGATGATCATGTCCCACGGTCACGACGACCGCGTCTGCTCCTATGCCAACCTGGCCGCTATCCTCGATGCCAAGGCCGGCGAAAAGACACAGGTCGCCCTCTTCGCCGATAAAGAAGAAATCGGCTCCGTCGGCAACACCGGCGTCCAGTCCTCGTACTTCCCGGACTTCATTGCCGAACTCCTGGCCCTTCAAAACCATCCGGAAGAAATCTGGCTTCGCCGGACCATGCGCAATAGTGAAGTCTTGTCGGCCGACGTCTCGGCCGCCTTCGATCCCGTCTTTGCCGACGCTTATGAAAAACAAAACTCGGCCCAATTAGGCTACGGCATCTGCTTGTGCAAATACACCGGCGCCCGCGGTAAGGGCGGCAGCAACGATGCCAATGCCGAATTCATGGCTAAGATTCGCAGCATCTTCAACGAAAACGAAGTGCCCTGGCAGGTCGGCGAACTCGGTAAGGTCGATCAGGGCGGCGGCGGAACCATCGCCTACATCATGGCTGACTGGGGCTGCGACGTCGTCGACTGCGGTGTTGCCATGCACAGCATGCACGCTCCTTTAGAAATCGTAGCCAAGGCCGATGCCTACAGCGGCTACCTCGCCTATAAAGCCTTCTTTGAAAGTAAATAGGCGGCTAACGTAAGAAAAAAAACGACATAAAACGAACGCTCCCTACCGTCAGCGATAAAAAATTTGACGGTAGGGAGCGTTTTTTTGGCCCTTCAGGCCCCTCTTTCGTTACGAACCTTATTGATTTTTACCCGGCAGCCTTTTATAAGCCTCATGGAGCCAGGCTAACAGATCTTGTTCGCGGCGAATGGCCCGCTCTAAAATCAAGGCGTGGCCGAAATGAGTCTCTTCCTTGCCTTTTTCGGCAAATAATGCCTTCCAGCGCGACTGCAAATAATCGAGTTTTTCTTCATGGCGCAAAATTTCTTCCTGAAACAACGCCACCAGCAGCGGATTCTCTGACGAATCCATAAAATAGACCTTCATGGCAAATTCGTCTCGCGTCGGCGGCAGCGAACTCAACGATTCCGCCAGCCATTCATTAAATAAGGCTTTCCCGGCCTCCGTAATGGTGTACTTTTTCTTAGTCAGCTTACTGCCGACAACCTCTTCATGACCGATGATGAAGCCGTCCTGTTCCATGCGACTGAGCTCCGGATAGATTTGGCTGTGATTGGAGTACCAAAAATCACCGATTTCGCCTTCAAAGGCTTTCTTTATATCATAGCCCGCCAGGGGCTCCTTTGACAGTAACCCTAAAATGACATATCTCAATGTATTCTTTTGAGCCACGACAGTTCACCTCTTTCAAATTTCGGATGAGTAAAAATAGTTAAACCAAACCTTGACTTTTCCTATTACTAAGTATATCATATGCAGTGTAAATAAACATGTAATTATTTACATGTTATAGTTTAAGTGTTTATCATACATTGCCCCCATCCTTCGCAGGAGTTCAACATACAGGAGGTTATGACCATGGAATTCAAAGAATTAGACGATTTTTTAGGCACCCATTTTATTTACACCTACGATAACGGCTGGGAGTACGAATGGTATGCCAAAAACGACCACACCGTTGATTACCGCATTCACGGGGGCATGGTCGCCGGCCGTTGGGTAACGGACCAGCCGGCCGATATCGTGAAATTGACCGACGGCGTTTTTAAAGTTACCTGGACGGAACCGACCGGCACCGACGTCGCCCTCGATTTCATGCCCAATGAAAAGAAGATGCACGGCACCATTTTCTTCCCGAAATGGGTCGAAGAACATCCAGAAATTACGGTCTGCTACCAAAATGAACATATCGATCTCATGCATGAATCCCGAGAAAAATACGCCACCTATCCGAAACTGTTAGTCCCGGAATTCGCCATCATTACCTACATCGGCAAGGCCGGCCAAAACAACGAAGACGTCATTGCTGAAGCGCCTTACAAAGGCATGACCGACGATATCCGTGCCGGCCGCTATTTCGACAGCGCCTATAAGCGCATCAAAAAATAATATCCGGAATGCAAAAGAGACTGTGCATAGAATGTGGATTAAAAACCTCATTCCGACACAGCCTCTTTTTTTATGTTGTTATGTCGTAGTTTGACGAAGACGATGAATGGTTTGATAAATTCCGTACATGTAAAGGGCCACAGCCACCCAGGCAAAGCAGAAGGTCAACAGAAGCGGTTCCGTAATGACTTCGCCGGACAAGACGCCGATAATCAAGGTAATGCTCGGTGAAAAATACATTAAGATGCCGCCTGTCGTCATGGGAATGCCTTTGACACCGGCCGAAAAGAGCATCATCGGAACGGCCGTAACGACGCCTGTCGCCGGCAGGAGCAGCCATTGCCAACCGTTGAATGTGCCTGCCGCGCCGATACCATTGGCTTCACTAAAGAGAATAAATGCCAAGGCCAGGGGGACCATGGAAAAGGATTCAATAAAAACCGATACCTGGCTGTCGAGGACGACCTTTTTCTTAATCATACTGTACGTCGCCCAAGTCAGGCAAATGATAAAGGACAGCCAAGGCACGACGCCATAGATAAAAAAGGCCAGGGCCAATCCAAGACCGGCCACAAAGATGGACAGCTTCTGTATGGGCCGCAGTTTTTCCCGGAAAATCAGGCCGCCAAAAAAGACGACGACGATAGGATTGATAAAATAGGCCAGACTTGCTTGCAGAATAAAGCCCCGCGTCGTCGCGTAAATATAAGAACCCCAGTTAAGGGTGATAAAGATACAGGCCCCGGCAATATAAGGCCACTGCCAGCGCTCCTTGGCAACGCCTTTCAGGCCCGGCAGGAGATGTTTTTGGAGAATCAAGAAAAAGCAGAACACCGAAGCCCAAATAATACGAGATGCCAGCGTATACAGCGGCGGCAGCTGACGCAAAAGCAGCCAAAAGGCCGGAAGCACGCCCCAAATGACCTGACTCAGAATAAAGTAAACATAATAGATTTTCGTTCCCTTCATGGCACACCTTCTTCCTGACAAAATGATTACACCATCATCTTGCGCTACGAGTCCCCTGTTTGTCAACCGTTTTTCCGTCAATAAAATTTCCAGTCTGCGTCATTTGATGTAGAGCCACCTGACTGGAATGATCTATAATGCTAAAAAGACAGGGTCTCACCGGAACAAAGGGCCATGAGTCGTTCGGCATCGATGACAGCAATCTGCTTGCGGCTGGTCGTGATGATGCCGGCCCGGCGCAGTTTGGTCAGGTTCCGGGTGACGTTGATCAGGCTGACGCCGAGGATGTCGGCCAAGTCCTCTTGGGTCAGATTATACAGGTTCTGCCCCTGTTCATCCGCTTCTCGCAAGAGGAGCAGATAGAGGAGGTTGCACAGTTTTACAAGGGAGCTGTTAAACTCTTGGTGAGCGCCGTCGTAAATAAATAGGTTGACATAGGCACTGTACCATTCGATGACATGGTGACGCAATGCCTCGCTCTTGCCAAACATAGTCTCAAACTGAGCCATCGTAAACTCCAGTGCCTCCACAGGCGTCAATGCTTGGCTTAAAAGAGATTCCTCGATCTTATAATTCCGGTAGTGAAAACCGGGAAATACCGTCCCGCCGGCATGGAAAGAAAGAATTTTCCGATAGCCCATTTCATGCTCCAAGTAGTTTTGGACAACACCCGTTTTTAAATAATGGATGCGCCCATAAGGCTCGCCGGGCTTCCAAAGATAGTCGCCCTTTTCGAAGGCGACCTCCTTATGAGGGCAAGACAGAAAATAGTCTTCTAAATCGCGGAAATCCTCGGCAAAAATATATTTCGGCGTAATAGCCATGTCCTCACCTCGTTTGTCAATCGATTACCCTTATTTTATCAGAAAAGGAGACTTATCATGAAGCACAAAGTAAAAGTTACTATCCTCGACAAAAAACTATATCCCGAACTCCAGCAGCAGTACTGTGCCGATCCCAATTCCGGTGCCTGTCCCTGTTACCACGTCGGTGACGAGTACATCTTCGAACGGAATGAAGAAAACGACTCCTTCTGGCGTATGGGCCTCGATACCCTGGTCACCTCCCACGGCGACGCGGACACGACAGCCGGCGGCCCCAAGATTCCCCACTGCTCCGAAGCCTGGGATGCCATCTCCCGCTATATCTACGCCGGCCTACAAGGCGGATCGATCATGAAAGGCTGGATGAAGGAAGAAAACACGATGATTGCCTGCTGCAGCGACGGCACCAGACCGGTCCTCTTCAAGATTGAACGGATTGACGAAGAATAAACGATCTACATGGCGTCGCAAAAAAAGGGCGCCTGAACCAATTTCATTATACTCAAAAAATAACGCCCTCTGACTCGAAAAAATCGGGTCAGAGGGCGTTACTACTGTCTTAAAAGAAATTCTTTATGCCTCAAACTGTTCAATCAGTAATTTTATCATTTTATCTGCATCTGAAACGGCACCCACATCGGAATAACGGAACATTTTTGCCTGAGGATCTTTATTTACAGAAACAATGAATTTCGCTTTATTGATTCCGCATACGTGATGGGTAGCACCGGAGACGCCAAAGCCAATATATAAATCGGGCTTAATGCTGATGCCGCTGGCTCCAATCATTCCACTTTCATCCTGCAGGAAACCATTATCCAAGAAGCTGCGCGTATATCCGATGGAAGCATTCAAGACTTTCGCTAATCGTTGCAAATCTTGCCAAGCTTCGTCGGTCATGACGCCGCGACCTGCGCAGACGACAATCTTCGCCTCTTCCAGAGAATCGCCACTTTCTGCATTGGGTTCAAAGCTGACAAAGGTTTCCGTCGAGTTAATTTTACTCAGAATATCGGTATCAAGGGAAATAAGTTCAACATGTTCTTTGGCTGAAAGAGATTTATTGTCTAAAATCCCAGGGCGTACCGATGCCATTTGCGGTTTATGCGTAGGGGTAAGGATTTCACTTACGACTTTACCGCCAAAAGCAGGAACGCTCGTACCCAGCGTGCCATCGGCACCAATCGAAATGTCGACGCCGTGAGCAGCAAGGCCCGTCTTCAGCTTGGCTGCAACGGTGGGAGCAATTTCGGCACCGCGTCCGGTCGCCCCAAAAAGGAAGATATCCGGTGCATACGTTTCTGCCGCCTTGACAATCACTTCACTGTAGTTCTGACAATTATAATCTTTCAGCCGTTCATCATCTGCCACGTAAATTTTATCCGCACCGGACTGCTTCAAAAGATCGATAACCGGGTTCAGGGAGTCCCCTGCAACAAGAGCGCAAATCTCTGCATGTTCTACTCCATGGGTTTCTTCTGCCGCCTTTGACAACAGTTCATAATAGACAGATGCCGGCCGATTATCCTTTACTTCGGCATAAATCCAGATTTTTACTTTCTCCATTTTACTTCCTCCGTCTTAATCCATATGCTGTCGAATTTGTTTTGCCAGTTCCTGAGCCGCTTCAGCCGCACTTCCGCCCAAGATTTTACCCGCTCTGGATAATTCAATCGTTTTCAGTTCCCCGGACTGCGTCGGAGACCCTGCCAATCCGATAAACCACTGGTCAAGATCAATATCATCAGCAGAATAAACGGTAATTTCTTTTTTCACAGCTCGTGAAATCCCGGCTGCCGTCGTGTACCGCACCTTATTTACCGAACTTGTCACGGCAACAACACAAGGCATGGTTAAGTCATAGGTACCGATGCCATCTTCAAATTGACGTTTTACCCGGACTGTATGATCATCTAAAACGTGAAGGCCAATGACATTCATGGCATGAGCAATCCCCAGCCAGGTTCCGATCTGTGTAGGGACATGGCCTGTGGCCCCGTCCGGAGTATCATTCCCACACAAGACGAGATCATATTGTCCGGAAGATTTCAGAAGCTGGCCCAGCGTATAAGAAGTAGCCAGTGTATCGGCGCCGCCAACGCGTCGATCGCTCAATAAGTAGGCATGATCCGCTCCGAGAGCCAGGCATTCCCGCATCTGTTCCGTCGCCGAAGGCGGGGCCATCGTAAAGACATCAACAGAACCACCGCGTTCGTTTTTCAACACCAATGCAGCTTCTAAGGCATGTAAATCAGCCTCATTCGTAACCGCTGGAATCCCTGCACGATTTAAGGTTTTCCGGACGGGATCCAGGGTAATCTGGTCATAATAAGCCGGATCCGGAACCGCTTTAATGCAAACTGCAATTTTCATCTTATTCTTAAATCCTCCTTATAACTGACTACTAATCAGACCGGTCAATGTTTTCGTACTGCCGCAGACCATAGAGTACATTTTGGCATCACGGTAGAAACGTTCGATCCCCGTTTCTTTTACCAAGCCAAGGCCGCCGTAAAGGCTCATGCATTCACTGCACACATGTTCCATCAACTGTTCACCGTCATGCTTCAAGGCAATCATGGAAAGATACATGTCTGTGCCGTTATTCATACCCACCAAAGCTCCGTAAAGGGAATTGCGATACGTATCAATAGCCTGCCATAATTTTCCGATATCGAAACGGATGGTTTCATGGGATTCCCAAAGAGATTTGCCTCCCGACAGACGCTGTTTCAGATAACCGACAGTCTGTTCAAAAACAGTTTCCATACCGCCCAGCATAGCCGCTGCATAACCGCAGTAACCTAAGAACATGTGGTAATTAAAAAGTTCCGTTCCCAAGCCCAAATCATTTTCTTTCGGCACGCGAACGTCATTCAAATAAATCTGACCGGTGCGGGATCCGTTGAAGCCGACCTTGTTTTCAATATGACCGGGAACAAACCCAACCGCATCTTTAGGCACTATAATATAGCGAATGTTGTCAGCAGACGGCACTTCATCGACAGGGCCGCAGGCAACGACAGCCAGATCCATGCTATCCGCATTCGTAGCAAATATTTTTCCGCCATTGATTACCCATTCGTCGCCATCCAGCTGAGCTTTCGTTTCAAAGCTTCCCAAATCATTGATACCGCCTGGTTCAGTTACCCAGCCTCCCAGAAGGTATTCCCCCCGTAAGGCCGGTTTTAGAAATTTTTCAACCTGTTGTTCATTAGCGAGTGAAGCCATAAAACCGGCAAAGACTTCACCTTGGAGCAAAGCGATGAAAGCCATGTTGCCACTGACCTTGCCTAATTCTTCGATGACAATACCATAATTGACCCAGTCAACGCCGCTTCCCCCTTTTTCTTCGGGAATCGTATAACCTAGGAAACCAAGTTTCGTCAAAGCCAAGACCAGTTCTTTAGGACTTTTGTCTTCATCTTCCATTGCGGAGATAAAAGGCCGTACTTCTTTTTCCGCAAAAGTTTTCACGGCTTTTTCAATCAATCTCCGTTCCTCATTCATGTACCATTTCGACCACATAACAGTCCTCCTAAAAACATTAAAATAATTAGTTCGGAACATGTTCCGTTTATGTTCCAATTATATGGCCTTATGAGTTCATTGTCAATCTTTTTTTCCTGATAGTTATACGATCCATAACAAAAACGCCATCAGCGGGCCTTGTTTATGCCCTTTGACGGCTAAAATTTCTTTTGCTATAATCGAACCGATACAAAAAGGATGTTTGAAGCATTCCCTGTTAGATTCCGGATAAAATAAAAGAAAGCGGGAAGTGTTGTAATGTCAGAAAAAAGAACAGAAAAATTAACCAAAACGAATAAAATCAAGAATACCAAGGAACTCGTTTTTGATCTCGTCGTAAAAGATATTAAAGATTATGGATATGATGAAGTAACGGTCCGTACGATCTGCGAGAAAGCAGAAATTTCTACGGGCATGTTTTATCGCCTCTTCGGCTCAAAAGAAGGGGTTTTAAACTACTATTATGAGCGGATGAAAATGCGATTTGATCAAGAGGTTCGTCCGAAATTAGAAGGACTTCCTGTAAAAGAGCAACTGCTTCACTATTACGTCTGGCTATGCCAATTTACGGCTGAACTGGGCTCCGATTTTACCAAACACTTTATGTCCCCGACAAATGATATTATGAATACTGAAATTTTCGCAAACCAGGTGCGAAAAATCACTGAATATTACTTAGAAAATGCAATTGCCGACGGCTTCCAGCTATCTCCCGGGCGTACACCATATATGGTATCCAAAGATTTATGTATCATCACCAAAGGTTGCATGTTTGACTGGTCAGCCCAAGACGGAGACTATGACCTGCCGGATTTTATTTCAAAAATGCTGAATCGCACCTTAGAAACCCTTCTATAAAAAATCATTAAGATTCCACGAAAAAAAGGCTCACACCGAGGTGTGAGCCTTTTGAGCTTAGTTAAACATTCATTACATGGTAACTTTACTGGTCTGTGTCCAGATACCCATTTTTTCAGCCTGTTTGATCAGGTCTTCACGGAAATCCGGATGAGCGACGTTAATCAGTGCTTCTGCACGTTCCCACGTCGATTTGCCTTTTAAGAGGGCCGTGCCGTATTCGGTAACGATGTAGTGGACAGCCGAGCGCGGCGTCGTGATGACCGTGCCCTGGGGCAGGGTCGGTTTAATCAGGGATTCGACGTGACCGTCTTTAAATTTACGCGTCGAATGGACGCAGATGAAGCTCTTGCCGCCTTCCGAGGCGAAAGCGCCCTGTGCAAAGTCGAGCTGGCCGCCGGTACCGCTGATCTGCTGGTAGCCTGCCGTTTCAGCGTTGACCTGGCCATAGAGGTCGAGGTCGATGCAGCCGTTGATGGAGATAAATTTATCGATGCTGGCAACGACGCCGATGTTGTTGATGTAGCTTACCGGTGCGTTGAATACGATCTGGTTGTCATCGATGAAATCATAGAGGCGCTGTGTACCGCCGGCGAAAGCGTACATGATTTTACCCTTATCACGGTTCTTCTTGCCCGTAATCTTACCGGCTTCATAAAGGTCTACATAGGAGTCGACAAGCATTTCCGTATGACCGCTCAAATCTTTGACGTCCGATTCAGCCAGCTTCTTGCCGACAGCCGACGGAATGCCGCCGATGCCGAGCTGCAGCGTGCTGCCGTCTTCGATGAGGGGAATGATGTGGTCCGCGATCTTATCATCGAGTTCCGTTCCCGGACGATTCGGGATCTGCGGCATCTGGTGGTTCGAGCCTTCGACGACATAGTCGACGTCGCAGAGGTTCAGTTCCGTTTCATAGCCCAAAGCTTTCGGCATGTTCTGGTTGACTTCGAGGATGATCGTCTTAGCTGCGCGAATGAGGCCGCGAAGGTCAGCAGCCTGAGGCCCGATGTTGAAGTTGCCCCATTTATCCATGGGATGGACCTGGATGATCAATTTATCGATATGCTGCCAGTACTTCGGCAATTCGTTAAACAAGATCGGCAGGAACCAGCAGCGGCCGTCTTTGCACATCTTACGTTCAAAGCCGTTCATATGGCCCGTAGCGAAGCGGATTTGATCGTTAGAGTCACTGTTTAAATATGCCGCATAAGGTTCGTCTTTAACGATGGTCGAAGCGACGATTTCGACGCCGTGCAATTCTTTTGCCCGTTTACCGATTTCGATGTCGATATCATACGGAGCCGAGCAGCCGAGACCATAAGAAACGCGTTCGCCGTCTCGTACGAGGGCCGCTGCCTGTTCAGCAGTAATCAGTTTCTTCTTATACTCTTCTGGAACTTGTGAAAGCTTGTACATTATAAAGTCTCCTCCTTCATGACTTTGCAATAGTAGTATGAGATAACCTTATATATAGTATAAAGCTTTCGGCCTTTAACTGCAATCATATTTTGTGAAAATTATTACAAGAGGCAGTCTTTTTATGCAATAGCCAAAAGAGTTTCTTGCGGAAAACGAAAAAGCATAGCTCATGAGGGGCTATGCTTTCCGGTCGGATTCTGTATTGTTCTTTTTTTCAGTCTTTTCTTCATCAACGGATTTGTCATCACTCGTTTCAGCCGAGTTGACGGCATCTTTAAATTCCCTCAGGCTCTTTCCCAAGGCGCTGCCGATGGTCGGCAGTTTCCCCGGTCCGAAGACGATGAGGGCAATGACTAAAATGAGCAGTAATTCCGGAGCTCCTAAGCCAAACATATTCTTCCTCCTAAAATAAATGCATGAATCCTAAAATAAATTTCCCTATTCATTCATAAGGTACCCGGCAAATTCACCGTCCGTCTGCAGCAAATAATTCATGCCCCCAATGACGCGCCCGACGGGGATCAAGGTAGACACGGTATCTTCCGGCTGGCAGAAGATGACCAGCTCCTGCGTCGTCGTATCAAAGGCAATATCGCCGATTTTAGGCGTCATGTCCGTTTTATCCGCATCGGACAAGACGACAGGCGGCATGTCAGGCAGGACGATTCGTCCGTCTTTTCGCTGCAGCGGTACGACCAGGGGCTGCCGTTCGGCCAATTCCAAGGCCGCCGGCGTATCGTATAACCCCAGGACGGCATGACCGCCTTCAAAAGAGAGCCGCGTCTTAGCCGCATAAGGCCCGGCATCGCCAAAAATAAAAGAACTATTATGGGAAGACCCTTGCAGACTTGCCTGCAGGCAGTTCATATACCCCGTTAAAAAGAATAAAAAAACACCGACCGCCAATCCGAGTACAGCCAAACTCATTCGTTTTCTTGTCAGTCTCATCACCCTCACTACCCTTCTAAAAAACGGTATGGCCATACAAAGACCATGTAACACTGTATCTGTGCGGCTGCCAAATCTACTGTTTCAAAACAGTCTTGCCGTCGCTCCTTTAACGTATCTCGAGGATACACCTTGGAGTCAACACGAAGTCAAGTTTTTTTATTTACTTTTTGCTAATATTATTATATTATAGTACTATTGTTTTTTCCATATTTTATGAAAGGATTTATCAAAATGTATCAAACAGAAGCCAAGGGCACGATTTTTCTCCTAATCACAGCCCTCATCTGGGGATCGGCCTTTGTCGCCCAAAGCATCGGCATGGACTATATCGGTCCCTTCACCTTCAGCGCCGCCCGTAACGTCATCGCCATCATCGTCCTCATGCCGGTCATCCTCTTATTTACCGATAAAAGAGATGACGGGACGTATCCGCCCATATGGCAGCAACTGAAGCCAGATGCCATCACCCTCACCGGCGGCGCCTGGTGCGGCCTCACCTTAGGCATCGCCGATACCCTGCAGCAGGTCGGCATCTCCATGACGACGGCCGGAAAGGCCGGATTCATTACGGCCATCTACATCGTCCTGGTCCCCCTCATGGGCTTCTTCATCGGCCGAAAGGTGCGCCGCATCATCGTCTTCTGCGTCGCCTTGGCCATGATTGGCTTTTATTTTCTCTGCATCAACGGCGATTTTGAAATTGCCTTCGGTGACCTCCTGGTCTTCTTCTGCGCCATCTTCTTCGCCCTTCACATCTTGGTCATCGATCATTTTCTCTTAAAAAAAGCCCACAGCATCAAAATGTCCTGGGTCCAGTTCGCCATGGCCTTCCTCTTTTCAGCAACCTTAACGGTTCTCTTTGAAAGTCCGACGGCCTCGATGCTCTGGGATGCCAAATGGCCGATTTTATACGCCGGCGGCCTCTCAAGCGGCGTCGCCTACACCCTTCAAATCGTCGGCCAGAAATACACTGAACCGACGACGGCAACCCTCATCTTGAGTTTAGAAGCCGTCTTCGCCGTCCTGGCCGGCTGGCTCATCTTAGGCGAAGTCATGACCGGAAAAGAAATTGTCGGCTGCGTCCTCGTCTTTGTAGCCGTCATCTTGGCCCAAATTCCATTGCCCGCTCGTTTATTCGGCAAGTAAGCACTATAAATCCTTCAACATACGACAAGACCGTCAGACTGTCCTCCATCCCTCGACAGTCCGGCGGTCTTATTTATGCGCCTATAAAAACGTTTTTGAGGCACAAAAAAACTGCCCATGTCTCAGACACAGGCAGTACGTATTCTATGAACAGCTTACTCAGGGAATCTCATCGTGATGGACGTAACTACCAGAACGCCATTAGCATCACGGCCATACGTGATTTTAATCAAGGCCCCATTCTGCGTCATATAGCTAGTATATCCGTTTCCGGACCGCCCTCCGCTATACAATGCATCCACCGTAGACTTGGGAACGCCAACCGTAATCCCCATGGGCGTTGCAATCCCATTATTAGCACTGGTCATCAGTTCTGCGACGGTATTGTCATAGAGCCTCTCGAGGATAAAAAATCCCTTGCCGTAGCGATATGACTTAGCATCTTGGTTGAGACGGTCCTTGCCCCAAGCAGTCTCTGTCGGGTCACCATAAACACTGCGGACATAACTGATGGGACTTCCTAAGGTAATGCCGCCCAAGGAGGCTTCACTGGCAGGAACCGGACCAAAGGTATAGGCTAAGCAGGTACTCACCACCATCATGGAAAGAGCAAAAACCATGACTGCAACTTTTTTAAACATAATACCAACTCCCTCCGTATTCTCGTTCGTTTTATCAATCTACGTTTATATTATCATACCGATTCTCTTGGTAGCAATATTTTCACAGAAACAACAGGCCGGCAATTCGGATCGACGTTCCATTTCCCGTCGCTTACATCCCATCCATTCTGCAAAAAACTGCCCGTATCGTCTGACACGAGCAGTTTCAAGCCAAAAAAGCTTACGCCGGATAACGAACGTAAATGGACTTAACGACCATAACGCCCTTGGCATCCGCTTCATATTTGATTTCAATGCGTTTCCCCTGGTCCGTCAGGTAAAGATAGGCACCGTTCCAAAGACGCCCTTCACCATATAATGTATCGACGGTGGACTTGGGAACGCCGACGGTAACTCCCATGGGCGTCGAAATCCCGTTATTGGCATTGGTCAAAATCTCCTCGACCGTATAGTTATAGAGATTTTCAAGGATAAAAAATCCCTTGCCGTAGCGATACAAGATTGCATTTTCATTCAATACCGTCTTCGCCCGTCTCTGTTCCGTCGGTTCACCATAAATACTGCGGACATAAGTCATCTTATTGCCCAAGGTAATCCCTCCCAGAGAAGCTTCACTGTCGGGAACGTTGCCAACCATGGCGGCAAAGGAGCTTCCCACAACCATCGTGGAAAGGGCAAAGATCATAAGGGCTATTTTCTTAAACATAATACAAAATCCTCCTCTATCATCCTTTGTTTAATTTATTACGCCGAATAGCGAATATAGATAGATTTAACGACAGGCATATCATTGTCATCAGTTACGTATTTGATTTGAATGACTTTTCCCTCCTGCGTCAGATAGCGATAGGATCCCTGGACAAAGCTGCCTTCACCATACAGCTTATCGACGGTCGACTTAGGAATGCCGACGGTAATCCCCAGGGGCGTGGCAAGGCCGTTGTTGGCCGTCACATAGAGTTCTTCTACACTGCTGTTCTTGGGATATTCGATGACGTAAAAGCTGTTGCCATAGATGTTGCTGAAGGCATCTTGCCGGATGTAATCCTTGGTCGGGACTCGATTCGTCGGAGCGCCGTAAATACTGCGCACATAACTCATGGTGCTTCCTAAGGTGATGCCGCCGAGCGACGCCTCGCTGTCCGGAACGGGGCCGGTCATAATAGCCAAACAGGAGCTCGCCAGCAGGGTAGTAAGGGAAAATGCCAGAACTGCCACTTTTTTGAACATGATAGAAAATTCCTCCTCTATTATCGGTTTGTTTCTCAATATAACTGAATCGTATCATAAAAAAATAATTCTATCAATATGTTTACAGCACCGGCAGTTTAATTATAAACACAATTCTCCAACCGGGTTTCATCGCCCCGATGCGACGCAAAAAAACTGCCCATGATAACGACATAGGCAGTCATGATTGAGCCTGTTACGACTGGTACTGTATATTGATGGATTTAACCACCGTGACCCCATTGGTGTCGTTTCCGTAAACGATCATAATGGCTATGGCATTCCGGGTATAGTAATAGTACTTGCCCTGCGAATACGTACTACTGCCATACAGTCTGTCGACAGTCGATTTGGGAACGCCCACAGCGATCCCCATGGGTGTGGCAATCCCATTATGGGCATTTACATAGAGTTCTAATACCTTCGGCTTATCGGGATATTCAACGATGTAAAACCCCTTTCCATAGAGATTAGCAATCGTCCCATTGGTGAAACGAGCCCGGACCCATCCCCGCTCCGTCGGAGACCCGTAAATACTTTTAACATAACTCATGGGGCTACCTAAGGTAATTCCGCCAAGGGAGGCTTCACTGGCCGGAAGGGGACCTGCCTTATCGGCCATACAAAGGCCGCCCAAAAGGACAGAAAAAGCAACAATCAGTACTGCCATCTTTTTAAACATAAGCTGAATACCTCCTCTCTCATCGATGATTCAGTCATGTTTTACTATACCTGCATAGTAGCATAAAAGATTATTTTTATCAACATTATAACAAATTTAAGGCAGTACGCAGACAAAAAGAGTCCCTCATCACACTGCATGATGAGAGACTCTTCGCTTATAGAAATGCCCTTGCAAGGCAAGCTACACCAAATTATCGTTTGTTGCTTCTCCGCCAAATACGCTGTTCTTCGGCGGCTTGAATCAATTCTTCCCGAACTTCCGGATGAGCGATGTCAATCAAGGCTTCGGCCCGCTGCCACGTGGCCAGGCCCGACAGGTTGGCCACGCCGCACTCCGTTACGATGTACGGGGCCTGGGTCCGGGGCGTCGTGATGATGTCGCCGCCCGTAAATTTCGGCAGGATGTTGGAATGGCGTTTGCCCTTGCGGTCGACGCGGCTGGACTGCATGGCCAGGAAGGCCTTGCCGTGTTCGGCAGCATAAGCACCGGTGACGAAGTCGAGCTGGCCGCCCGTACCGCTGATGTGCCGTGTGCCGGCCGATTCGGAACAGACCTGTCCGTAAAGGTCGACGGCAATACAGCTGTTGATAGAAATGAAATCGTCGAGTTGGCGAATCGTTTCCGGGTTGTTGACGTAGTACATCGGTGCTGACAGGATGTCCTGGTTGTGATCCAGGAAGTCGTACAGCTCCTGGGACCCCATGCAGATGGAGAAGACACCTTTGCCCCGCTGGAAGGGTTTCTTATCATTGGTGATCTTCCCGGCCTTATAGAGGTTGAGATAGCCGTCACTCATGAGTTCCGTATGCATCCCGAGATCCTTTAAGTCCGATTCGGCGATGAGGATGCCTAAGGCATTGGGCATGCCGCCGATACCGAGCTGGAGGGTAATGCCGTCATGGAGATAGGGGAAGATTTTACCGGCAATTTCCTTATCGATCTCTGCCGGTTCACGGTTCGGGGCAAGCCCTACCGGTTCATCGCTTTCGATGACGGCGTCGACGTTCGAAATATGGATGTGGTCGTTGCCCATGCCGAAGACGGTCGGCATCTTAGGATTGACTTCGACGATGATGTGTTCCGCTGCATCGAGCATTTCCTGCTGACAGCCGTTGGTGAGGCCAAAGGAGAAATTGCCCTGCTTATCCATAGGCGCTACGGTAATCATGGCCACGTTGACCGGCGCAAAGCCGCGGCGGTAGTAGGAGCCGCAGTCGCGGAAGAGCATCGGTTCGTGATAAGCCCGGCCGGCATCGAGATACTGCCGGTCGACACCGGAGCAGTGCCACAGGTTGTACGTAAAGGTCTTGTTCTCCGGATCGGCTTCCAAAATAGCGACGGGATGGCAGGAAATGGCGTTGCGCACCTTGATGTCCTGTAATTCGTCACGGCGCCGGGCCAAGGCCTTGTCGAGGGCCGTCGGATAGGCACAGCTCATGCTGTAATCGACCCAGTCACCGTCGTTTACCAGCTTGACAGCCTGGTCGGCACTGCAGCATTTCGCTTTGTACTCGTCGTATACGTTCATAGTCTGTTACCTCTTTTCTTGGTATTGAGCGATGAGCTGCCGGAATGCCGGGAAGGAGCGCTTAATCATGTCGGCTTCGACACAGTAGGAAATCCGTACATAGCCCGGGCAGCCAAAGCTGTCTGCCGGTACGATGAGGAGGTTCAAAGCTTTAGCCTTGTCGGAGAAAGCCTTGGCATCAGCCTCGGGCGACTTAACGAATAAATAAAACGCGCCGCTGGGATACACACAGTCATAGCCCATTTCTTTAAGTCCATTATATAACAATTTACGGTTTTCATCATAGACGTTCATATCCGACGTCTGGCCCATGCATTTCAAAATGACATCCTGGAAGAGATGGGGTGCGCAGACGAAGCCCATGGACCGGCCGGCACCACAGACAGCCGTATAGACTTCAGCCGCTTTTTCAGCACTGGGCGGTACGAGGATGTAGCCGATACGTTCGCCGGGAAGGCTCAGGGATTTACTGTAGGAATAGCAGACGATGGTATTCTTATAGATATGAGGGACGTATAAAATGGGAAGTCCGTCATAGATGATTTCACGGTACGGTTCATCGGCGATGAGGTAGATGGCATGGCCGACGTCTGCCGATTTCTTAGTCAATAAAGAGCTGAGTTTTTCAAAGGTTTCTTTCGAATAAACGACGCCTGACGGGTTGTTCGGCGAATTGACGATAATGGCCCGTGTATGCGGCGTAATCGCCTTTTCAAGTTCATCCATGGGAATCTGGAAGTGTTCCGTATCAGGCGGAACGACGACGGCTTTCGCACCGGCATTAGCGATGAATACCGAGTATTCCGGGAAGAAGGGCGCAATGACGATGACTTCATCGTCCGGGCCTTCGACGAGGGCCTTTAAGGTAACCGTCAAAGAGGCTGCTGCGCCGCAGGTCATATAGAAATGAGAGGCTTCGACGCCGGCCTGATAGGTTTTGTTCATGTAGTCGGCCAAGCCCTGGCGGACGCTGAGGTCGCCGGAGGCTGCCGTATAGCCGTGGATGGCTGCCGACTCACGGGTGGCGAGGATATCTTCAATCGCTTCTTTAATACAGGACGGTGCCGGAACGGTAGGATTGCCGATACTGAAGTCAAACACTTTATCTTTACCGACGATTTTACTCTGTTCCTGACCATAAGCAAAGAGTTCGCGGATAACCGAACTTTGGGAACCTAAACGGTACATTTCTTGGGAAGCCATAAGAGTCACTCCTTTATACAATGAGAGGTTATAATAATGAAATGAGCGGGGAAATGAGGAGAATGAACCCCATAAACACGATGGGAACTAACCGCCATGTACGGTATTTCTTAAAGATATCGAGTTTCATGACGAGGTAGGTCGGAAGGAAACAGGCGATGATGCCGATGAGGCCGCCTAAAATCGGTGTAAATTTCAAGATTGGAACATTGAGGACGATGACGCCCCAGCAAAGGATGATGCAGCACAGGCTGGTAGCATAGGTAATCGCCTTTTTCGGGATGGTATCGGCATTCATGAATCGGTTCAACAGATTCAAAACGATCCCCGTACAGGCATCGCGGAAGCTGAGGAACATGGCAAAGAAAGCCGTAACCACTGCGAAGATGTTCAAAATCAGATTCAAGACCTTGATCAAGGCGCCGTCCATATTCTGCGCAGCCAGGGCCAGGGCGGAAATATTGGCCGTATAGGCGACGACAGCCTGGTCATGATCGATAGCCAGATTGAAAGAAATGGTGTAGAAAACGACCAATCCGACTAAGAATAAGTACGCCCTGTTATAAACCCTCATAGCTCGATAATGGGCGACGACCTTATTATCCGTTTTGGAGCGGAAATAGATGACCACCGGACCGAGGGCTACGAAAAATTCAATCGACATGGCGATGAAGGGCAGCATGATGATAAAGTTTTTAATGACGTACCAGGCATCGGGCGGAATCAGGATATTCGCCAGATCCCAGTGGGAAATCATGATGATGCCGAGCGCCAAGATGACCATGGCTTTGGTAAAGACCATGCCCGACGAGATCTTCATGAGCAGTTTTTCCCCTTGGGACGCGATGAGGACCAAGAAGGAAATGAGGGCTACGCCATAAAACATATTATCGACCAGGGGCGATTCCGTAACGCCGAAAGTCATTAAGAAGGACGAACTGTCATTCGTCAACGCTGTAGAATACAAGAAGAGGAGAATCGTCGTAAAGACGAAATATAGAGCACCCAGGAAGAAACCCCAATTTTTCCCCAAATAACCGGAGATAATACCTGCAAAATCCTCACATTTAGGAGCTTCTGCCAAAACGTTCAAATACAATTTCTGATGAGCATAGGCAATCGGATAACCGACGATAGCGACGAGAGCAAAGATAAGCAAACCGGATAGCCCGACTTGGATGGGCAGAAAAACGATTCCCGCCCCTAAAGACATACCGACACACAGGATGACCCAACCGAGGTCAATGCCGCTGAATTTCGTTTCTGCTTTCCATTCGTCAACGGTGATGCCCGCCGCCTGTGCGTACATTTCATAGGATTTGCCGAATAAACGTGAACGAAGAGATGCTGCTTCTGGTACTTTTGTCGTAGGTTGCATGGTGTTTCTTCCTCCTTGGGTGCCAAAAATGCCAGGCACTTCATTTCATGCCTGGCATTTTACTCTAGCACACACTCTATTATACAGCGGCCATACCGGCATCGAAAGCCTTTAAATTAATATCGACAAAAGCAGGTTTTACTACCTTGGCAATAATCGCCTTCCAATCGATATTATGCAGTCCCAAGGATCCGATGAGAGACCCTAAGAGGACGACGTTGGCGCTTTTTGGATTCCCGAGGTCCGTCGCAATTTTCGTTGCATCGACAATGGTAATCGGTACGCGTTTTTGTAATTCTTCTAAAATTCCTTCCGGATACGAACAGGCACCGGACAGGATGGGCAGGGACGGAATCTGCATCTTATTGACGACCATCTTGCCGTCTTTCTTGAGGAACTTGGCATAGCGAGCCGCTTCCATTTCCTCGAAAGAAATGAGGATATCTGCCGAGCCTTCACCGATGATGGGCGAATAAACTTTTTTACCGAAGCGGACCTGCGTGCTGACGCTGCCGCCGCGCTGGCTCATGCCGTGGACTTCGGACATTTTTACATCGTAGCCGTTTTCAATGAGGCCGATGGTTAAAATCTTACTGGCTAATATAGTACCCTGACCGCCGACACCGACGAAGAGTACGCTCTTTACGTCTGACATATTATTTATCCCCCTTCTTGTAAATGGCATGAACCGGGCAGACCTGCATGCAGACCGTACAGCCGACGCAGTCCGTTTCAGAAATACCGGATTTCTTCGCTTCATTGTCGAAGCGCAGAGCCGGGCAGCCTGTCGATAAGCACTTCTTGCAGCCGATGCAGACTTCCGTATCGACGGCGCAGGGTGTCATATCGAGGTCGAATTCTTCTTTATCTTCTTTGGAGAACTTCTTGAGGACGCAGGGCCACTTGGTGATGATAACCGACGGTCCATCTTCAATCGCATATGCCCAGTCGAGGGTTTCTTTCATAACTTTGAGGTCCAGCGGATTGACCGTGCGAACGTTCTTGATACCCAAGGCTTTGACGACCGTTTCGATATCGATGAGCGTAGCCGGTTCGCCTTTGATATTGTAGCCCGTGCCCGGATTTTCCTGGTGACCCGTCATGCCCGTAATACGGTTGTCCAAGATGACGCAGATCGTGTTGGATCCGTTGTAGGCAACTTCGGTCAGGGAGTTGATGCCCGTGTGGAAGAAGGTCGAGTCGCCCATACAGCCGACGACGCGTTTCTTCTGATCACTCAGTTCAAAGCCGTGGCTGAATCCGTGGCCGACGGAGAAGGCACTGCCCATGCAGACCGCCAGGTCTTTGGCATTGAGGGGCGCCGCGCCGCCTAAGGCGTAACAGCCGATATCGCCGATCATGACCGTATCTTTCCGTTTGCCCAGTTCGTAGAAGAAGCCGCGGTGCGGACAGCCTGCGCAGAGAGCCGGCGGACGGGGAACGAACAAGGTATCG
Organism: Megasphaera sp. DISK 18; assembly: GCF_001682955.1. Taxonomy (NCBI): domain Bacteria; kingdom Bacillati; phylum Bacillota; class Negativicutes; order Veillonellales; family Veillonellaceae; genus Megasphaera; species Megasphaera sp. DISK 18. The sequence continues at coordinate 36,040 of NZ_LUGJ01000028.1, read as the reverse complement.
GGAACGTCGAAGCCTTCTGCCTTTTCTTTCAAAATGCCTTCAGCAACGATATTCGGGTTTAGTTCGTCGATCTTGGGGATGACATCCTTGCCATGGCAGGCGATGCCGGCCTGGCGAATCTGTTCTTCCATGAAAGGATCGAGTTCTTCGACGACGTACAGTTCATCGACGGAATCGGCAAAGGCTTTGATTTTCTTCATCGGCAAGGGGTAGGTAAAGCCGAGTTTCAAGTAAGAAGCCTTGTCGCCTAAAGCGTCTTTGGCATACATATAGGCCGAGCCGGCAGAGATGATGCCGATCTTCGTATCGTGCATTTCGACGACGTTAAAAGGACATTCTTCAGCGTATTCTTTCAGTTTCTGTTCCCGTTCTTCGACGACGTAGCGGCGCTGTTTGGAAATGGCCGGAACGGCATCCATCTTTTCGCGCTGTTTCTTATAGGGAACGGCCGGAACCTCTACACGATCACTTTCTTCAACGAGGCTCTTCGAATGACAGACACGAGTCGTCATGCGGATCATCATGGGAACACCGTACTTTTCGCTGACGCGGTACGCTTCTTTCGTCATGTCGATGCATTCCTGGGAGTCCGACGGTTCAAACATAGCGATTTTAGCGAATTTAGCATAGTTGCGGTTGTCCTGTTCATTCTGGGACGAATGCATGCCCGGATCGTCAGCCGATACGAAGGCAAAACCGCCGTTCATGCCTAAGTAGGAGAACGTAAACAGCGGGTCAGCTGCTACGTTTACACCGACCATCTTCATGGCTGCGAAGGAGCGGACACCGGACATAGAAGCGCCGATAGCCGCTTCCATAGCAACTTTTTCATTCGGTGCCCATTCAGAGTACATGCCATCATAAGTCGAGACGTTTTCCAAGATTTCCGTACTCGGCGTACCGGGATAAGCCGAAGCAAAGGAAACGCCGGCTTCATATAAGCCTCTGGCGATGGCTTCGTCACCGGACAATAATTTTTTCATAATTCATACCTCCTCATTCGTTGAATCAGCTCATTTATCTGTTCGACAATATATATGAAATAATCATGCCAACTATGATATTATCGAATTTAAGCCATTTTTTCATATTGATAAGCTAATTGATATTCAAAATATGTAAAAAATTCGTTACATACTTTACATTCTCTTCATATTTTTTTATGATAGAAGGAGAACTTTTCGGTAATTTTTAATGAAATATAAAGGAGAAACTTATGGATAGAATCGCCTTCCTGATTTCCGACCTTTCCATGCAGCAGATGGTTCACACCATCTTAGACACATATAAGGAGAAATTAGAACAACATCACTTCATCATCGACGTCGAAATCATCGACTTTCCCAACCTCGTCGCCCAAGCCCATGCCTTGGTCGAAAAAGGAACCAAGGTCATCATCACCACCAGCGGCGCCCACCAGATACTGACCAAGGCCATCGACACCATCCCCATCCTCTGTCTGTACAGCTCGACCAACGACGCCCTCTATGCCCTGCGGGCCATTGCCCCGAATTACAAAAAAATTCACTTGCTGCTCAATGAAAACTTCATGTTCAACAAGGAAGCCTGTCCGCCGGAATTGTCGGAAAAAATCGTATTTTACCCCCGCTACAGCCTCGATAAGACCCACCTCGAACTCCTCGAACGGGTGCGGCAGATACCGGTTACGGCCGACACGGCCATCGTCGGCTGTCCCCTCCTGCCCCAAATCGCCAATCCCAGCCCGATGCCGATTTACTCCATCAAACCCAGCGAATCGACGATGCTGTCGGTCCTGCTCTACGCCCAAGAACTCCTGTCATTCAAAGAAAAGGACAATCAGCAGCTGTCCATGATGTCGTCCATCTTGTCCCACGTCACGGACGGCATCATCCTCTATTCCACAGGCGGCTCCATTTCCCATATCAACAAAAGGGCTGCCGACTTCCTCGGCGTATCGATGACGACGAAAAATATCCGCGACATCTTCCCCGACTGGGTCGAAGGTTCCAAACCATCCTTCCATGAAACGATCATCCGCCGTCCACCCTACACCCTCATCGCCAACTCGGACTTCTTCCTCATGGACAGCCGATCCCACTACATCATGACCCTCCGAGACGTCACGGAGCTGCAGCGGCTGGAAAAAAATATCCGCTACAAACTGACCAAAACCGGCATGACGGCCATTCACCACTTCGAAGATATCAAGACCGTCGACGGAAACATGAAAAAAGTCATACAACGAGCCGCCACCATGGCCGAACACAACGCCCCCATCCTCATCCAAGGCGAAAGCGGCACTGGGAAAGAACTCTTCGCCCAGAGCATCCACAACGCCAGCGACCGCCGCAACGGCCCTTTCGTGGCCATCAACTGCGCCGCCCTGACGACGGACCTCCTCGAAAGCGAACTCTTCGGCTACGTCAGCGGCTCCTTCACGGGGGCCCGCAAAGAAGGCAAGGCCGGCCTCTTTGAAATGGCCCACAAGGGAACGATTTTCCTTGACGAAATCAACAGCATGGCCCCCAGCATCCAATCGAAACTGCTGCGCGTCTTGGAGACGAAACAGGTCATGCGCCTCGGTTCGGACTACGTCATCCCCCTCGACATCCGCATCATCTCGGCCGGCAACGCCGACCTCATCGCCTCCGTCGAAGCCGGCGAATTCCGCCGCGACTTATACTTCCGCATCAACACCTTGCGCCTCAATCTGCCGCCTTTAAACGATCGGCCCGACGACATCCTCTACTTATTCACCCACTTCGTCGAAACTATGAGCCATGAAAAATGCCATCTCAGTCCGGCCTTAAAAAAAGTCCTCGTCCAGCATAACTGGTGGGGCAACATCCGCGAGCTCCACAGCGTCGCCCTGCGCTACTTCATCTTCGGCGACACCCTCGACAAGTCCTACGACGCCCTCTTCGACATTGCCGACCAACATAAAAAAGACGCCCTCCTCGACACGGCGTCTTTGACCCTCAACATGAAGCATTTAGAGGTGACCATCCAGCAAATCCTCATCGAAGAGCTTCAAGAAAAAGGCTATAGCCAGAAGGATATAGCCAAATTGCTCAACGTATCGCGGCAGACCATCTTCAATAAGATGCGTCCGTAACGGCCCTATCGGCAGCGCCGCCGGATATTGCTGTTGGGAATATTTAATTTTTGACGGAACTTGGTAATCGTCCGCCTGGCAATGGTAACGTGAATCGCCGCAAAGTAATCGGCAAAATCCTGATCCGAATAGGGATGCTCCTTGTCTTCACAATCGACGAGGGCCTGAATTTTCTTCATGATGGCCTTATCAGAAACAAAGTCCTCTTCCTCGCGCTGACGGCTGTAAGCCGTAGCTAAAAAAGACTGCAGCCCGTATACCTTACCGCCAAACAGGGCGTACCGGTTGCGGCAGACGCGGCTTACCGTCGCCGTACTGAGGCCCGTTTCCTCAGCAATGTCCTTTTGGCGCAGGGGCGCCAAAGGCTGACCGTGGAGAAAATAGCCTTCCTGACGAGTCAAGAGACAGTTCATGACCTGTTCAATGGACAGGCGGCGATAGGCCAAAGCCGACGCCAGATCGTTAAAAGCCCGCCGGGCTTTGCGGATATAAGCCAGAGTCTTCTTATCTTTCTGGGCTCCATACTCGGCGTATAAGTCGTCGCGAAAATAGACGTCGGGAAGCTCTTCCAGCCAACGGAAAGCTAATGTCCCGCCCGCTTCAAGATAAATCTCGACGTCAGGCCGGATGTACACTTCATCCTGCTCGATCTGACCGGCCGGCTGCAGGGACAAGGTCTTCAAAAAATCCCGAATGTCGCGCAAATCTCCATCTGACAAATCGAGGTCATGCTGGATTTTCGACCACTTCCCCCGCAGGAAATCGTCATAGTGCGTGGTCAAGAGTTCTTCCGTCTTGGCCGGCCCGTCACTGCGGCGCCGCGTCTGGATGAGCAGGGCTTCACAAATATTGCGGGCTCCGATACCCGGCGGATCAAAGGTCTGGACCAGTTCCAGGCCTTTTTTTATATCCTCTTCCGCAAGGCCGTAGCCATCGCCTAAGGACGACAAATCGCCTTGAAAAAAGCCTTTCTCGTCGAGAGAACCGATGACCAGTCCCGCCGCCAAGAGAATCGGCCGCGGCACGGACACGACGCGGAGCTGAGCCATGAGCTGCGATTCGAGGGATGCACTGCGGCTTTTAATGTTGTCGATGGGCTTTTCAGTTTTATCCCCGGCTCCGCGGACGTCGTGATAGCGGATGTCCAGGAGAGGATTATCCGTTACCTGTTCCTGGAGAAAGTCCATCAACTCCTGACCGTGGAGGGCCAAAAGCTGAATCGTCAGGCGCTGGACCTGCATCAATTTAGTTTTTTGTTCAAGTTTAAGCGATAAGTTTGCCATAAATCCACCTCACAGCCCGCCTTTCACGGGCTGCTTTTTTCGTCTTGTTCGCCTAATGTGCTGACAGCAGTTCCTGTAAATCGGGGAAGACACTCAGACTCCGCCGCAGGATGCCTTTCATATAGGCGATGGCAATACCGTAGTTGGTAATGGGAACGGCCTGATCGGCAGCCGTTTTCATGCGGTACCCGACTTCCCGACCGTTTAGCATGCAGCCGCCGCAGTGAATGACCATGGCATAGGGCGACAAATCTTCAGGAAAATCGCGGCCGCTGGCCGTTTCAATCGAGATATCTTTACCCGTATACTCCTTCAACCAGCGAGGAATCTTGACCGTACCGATGTCGTCGCATTGGCGATGGTGTGTACAGCCTTCGGCAATGAGGACCGTATCTCCGTCTTTCAGTTTGTCGACGGCGGTGACGCCGCGGACAGCCGATTCCAAGAGGCCCTTATGGCGGGCCATCAAAATCGAAAAGGACGTCAGGCGGATATCGTCGGGCGTATCGGCCGAGACCCGTCCAAAGACCTGACTGTCCGTAATGACCAACGACGGCTTTTCTTTAAAACAGGACAGGGTATGAGGCAATTCATCTTCTTTGACGACGATGGCCGCACTGTTGCTGTCGAGGATTTCCCGAATCGTCTGCTGCTGCGGCAGGATGAGGCGACCCTTAGGCGCTGCCGAATCGATGGGCACGACGAGAACAACCATGTCGCCGCTATGAATGAGGTCGCTGACGATGGGAGCCTCGGCGTCAGCCGGCTTCAACCGGGCCAGTTTTTCCTTCAATTCGTAAATGCCGTCGCCGGTCAAGGCGCTGACATGAATTGCATGATCATCGGCCTCAGCCGCATGCTTCACCAGGTCGGCCTTATTATAGACGATAAGATAAGGCAGGCCTTTACTCCGAATGAGGGCCAATACCTCTTCATCAGCCGGAGCTAAACCTTCCGTCCCATCGACGATGACGACGGCAATATCGGTCTTATTGAGGACCTGCTTCGTCCGGCGCACCCGTTCTTCCCCGAGAGCGCCGACGTCGTCGATACCCGGCGTATCGATGATGACTACCGGACCCAGGGGCAGGAGCTCCATAGCCTTATAAACAGGGTCCGTCGTCGTCCCCTTGGTATCCGATACGATGGACAGATTCTGGCCGGTGACGGCATTGACGACACTGGACTTCCCGGCATTGCGGCGGCCGAAAAATCCGATATGGACGCGTTCGCCTGACGGCGTATCGTTCATTCCCATAACCCTTACTTCCTTTCTATACTTCCAGCAGCCGCTGTGCCAAATCGCGATAGATTCGGCTTACAGGCAGTTCGGGATCGCCTTCGACGACGGTCATTCCCTTGTTTTCATAAAACTGGATTTCCTTGCTGCGGGGAATGTCGGCCACGATAGGCAGGCCGTGTTCATCGGCAAAAGCCTTGACTGTTTCATATTCATCGTCGACGTTGCGGCGATTGAGGATCAGCCCTTTTACTTGGGCATAACCGCGGCTCTTAAAATTTTCTACGGCTTTAAAGATATTGGCCGCCGCATAGAGGGCCATCTTTTCCCCCGACGTGACGATGAAGATTTCATCGGCATAGCCATCGCGGATCGGTGCCGAAAAACCGCCGCAGACGACGTCGCCCAAGACGTCATACATGACGACATCGGGGGCTACTTTTTCAAAGACTTCCAATTCGTCGATGAGGTCAAAGGTAGCGATGATACCGCGGCCGGCACAGCCGAGTCCCGGCGTCGGTCCGCCCGTTTCGATGCAGAAGACGCCGCCGTAGCCTTCCCGTCCGATATGATCGAAGTCCGGGCCTTCCGTATATTGGCGATAGTAATCCATGACCGGCATGACCGGCTCGCCGTGGAGCAGATTCAAGGTCGAATCGGCTTTCGGGTCGCAGCCGATTTGGACGACTTTTTTCCCGATCGACGCCAAGGCCGCCGACACGTTCGCCGTCGTCGTCGATTTCCCAATGCCGCCCTTTCCATAAATGGCAAATTTCCGCATAGTCAGTCTCCTTCTTATTTCAGTTTATCTTTCATCCATGCCGTAAACGACGGGCCGACAAAAATGGGCATATCGTCGTGATAATGACGGCCGGAATAGGCTTCGTGAGGCATGGAAATAAATTTATCAGGCTCATCCGGCAGTAACCGAGCATAAATCGGATCGGCAATGACCCGCCGCGCCTTGCGGCATTCCTGACGGATGACGGCTTCGACGCTGGCCACTTCCATGCCCTTCAAGAGCCACTGCGGGGCATCGGACAAGGGGCATAGCAGGCGAACTTTTTCAACGCCCATTTCCTTTTCAAGGAAGGCCTTCATCGACTGGAGGTAGACCGGTTCTCCGATGACCAGCACGTCACAAGGCGTGTCGTCATAAGCCTGTTCCGTCTTCCAGGCATTGAGGTCGGCCAAGGCGTACTGCGCCTTGACGTATTCTTCGTCTCCCGTAAGACCGGTTACATAGGACGAATCGCCCTTCCGCAGGGCTTCGAGCCAATCAGCCGTCCCCTTCTCGCCCATAGGAATGCCGACGACGTAGGGAATCCCATAGGTATCGCGAAGGTACTGGGCCAGGTAAAAGGCCGTCGACGAGACGACAACATTGACATCGGCATCCGCCGCCGTCGAAAGGCCGGCCAGGGTATCGCCCATGGACCAGGAACTCTGAATGGTAAATCCGGCGTCAGTCACGATCTGTTTCAACGTCGTAGCGTTGCCGACGACGGAAAAATCGAGGGGCGTCAAGCCCAAGATGTTGACTCGTTTCGCCGGAAGCTCGGGCTTTTTCGAAGCCGGTTTGACAAACTGCTTGGCCAGCCAAACATAGGCTCCGCCGGCACCGGGCAGATAACTGTGGATGCCGTCCGTACGAAAGCCTAAGGTCGGAAGGCCGGTCCGATCGGCTACCAGTCGCTGGATGGCCTTAAAGTCAGTCCCGATAGCGTTTGGCATGGGGCTGCCGCCGATGGCGATGAAATAAGGTTGTGCCGCTTCGGCAGCTTCGGCAATGTCGTCGATGAGCCGCTGGTCATTTCCTTGAATAGTATCGATTTCATTGAGGCCGGAAATATAGACCATGCTCTGCGTATCGTAGGACCGCGGTTCGTCGTGCGTATCGTATGTCGAATTGCAGCCCGACGCATCGTGCATGACGATGAGGCCGCCTAATTCATAGAGCGACGACGCGATGCCGAACATGTCGACGGCATACGTCGATAAGACTCGCTGTGCTTGTTTCAACCGTGACACCCCCAGGCTTTTATCTGTATGATTTCCCGCATCTTGGGATTTTCTGCGGCATTGGCTTCACCGATCCAGTCGAGGATTTTCGAAAGGCCGACGTAGCCGTAGAGGCCGCTGTTTTCGATGAGGTTGACGAAATACTTCGTATCCGTAAAATAAGCCGCCATCTGACCGATGGCCAAGACCTTGCCCAGCTTTTTACTGTCATCCCGCGGCAGAAGGCCCCGCTTAAAGTGCATGGCCGACCGCAGTTCGAGGTCGGGATATTCCTTCTGCAAGAAGTCAAAGGCATCCTTTTCGCCCGGCAGAATCGTATCCAAATAGACGGCATAGACGTTAAAGCCGTGGGTCAAGAGGAACTTCGCCAGTCCCAAGGGACGAGGCGTTGCCGTATAGTCGATGGCAATGGGCGTCGAGCCCACTTCTTCGAGGAGGGCCTTAGCCTTGGCTTCGATTTCCTGTTCATAAGCATCGCAGTCAGGCATGGAGAGACCTAATTCATCGGCTGCGGTCTGCAAATTTTTCCGCAGGACGGCGTAGTCATAGGAATAAGTCAGATAGAGGGCTTCTTGTTTCAAGCGCCGCTTCATGTCCTTGGCCGCTGGCTCGGAATTTTCCAGAAAATAAATATTGGCTTCCGATTCGCCCATGGCCTTATACTGCTCATAGGTCTTGCAGTCAGCGAAATCGTGGATGTCGTAGCCGCCGTCGCGGAGCATTTGGCTCAATTCATTATCCTCATCGACGGGATAATAATTGACGACGTAATTGACAGCCTTCTTTCGCGGCAAGGGCTGGACGGCCCGCATGAGCTGACGGCGACCGAGGACGTCCGGCGAATAGCGCCGCTGCAGGGTCGGTATCATATATCCGTCGATGAAGTCGATATCGGGATAGCGCTCGCGAAGTGTCCCGTAGACGACGTTGAGGTCGATGTGCAGGAAATGCTGCATGCAGCTCGTAAAGCCTTCGACGCACTTCGGCCGCTCCGGCAGTTCGTCGATGATATGGGCAATGCCGTCGATCATCATTTCTTCTAAGTTGCCCTTGATCAAATTTTCATTGGTCAGGGTAACCATGGAGAAGCGGCCGGCCCCTTCGGGCACTTCATCGGCCGACAAGACGACGCCGTGGAGGCAGCAGGCACAGCAGACGTAGATTTCATGGCAGCCGGGAATGAGCATCGGCGAATGAGCAATGGTCCAATGGCCACGAGCCGGCGAAGCGAACTGCAGGCCGATATAGAAGGGCTTGGGGAAGGACGCCTTGCCAATGGCAATATTTGCCCCATCGGGCGTTACATGGTTATACCGCCGCGCCTGGGGCGGATTCGCTTCATTTTCGTATATCATTCCCGTACCTCCCTCTTAACAAATGCGGGGCAGCAATTCACCGCCCGGCGGCGGCAGCAGCGTTTCGGCGCCGATTTCTGTGCGCATGACGACGCGGCCCGGCTGGTCGGCCGTGACTTCGCCGATAATGGCTGCATTTTGCGAATATTTTCCCTTACGCAGGACGGCGACGAGATCGTCAGCCACATCCCGCGGAGCGAAGATGACCAAACGGCCTTCGCAGGCCAGATACAACGGTTCCAAGCCCAACATGCCGCAGACGCCGCGGACGGCCGGATCGACAGGAATAGCCTGGCTGTCCAAGTGAATGCCGACATTACTTTGAGCGGCAATTTCATAGAGGACCGTGCCGACGCCGCCGCGGGTTGCATCGCGGATGACGTGAATATCCTTGGTCGTATTGAGCATGCTTTCGACAGTCCCCCAAAGAGGTGCGCAGTCACTGGTTACATCGGCGTCAATGCCGAATTGGTTCCGTTCGAGAAGAATCGTGCAACCGTGACGACCGACGTCGCCGCTGACGATGATGGCATCGCCCGGTTTGGCCAAGGTCCCCGAAGTTTGGACGCCGTCCATGATCTGACCGATGCCGGTCGTCGTGATGAAGAGGTGGTCGACCTGTCCCTTCCCGGCAACCTTAGTGTCACCGGCAACGATGCGGACGCCGGCTTCAGCAGCCGTTTCAGCCATAGCCTTGGCGTAGGCTTCGACTTTTTCCATGGGGAAGCCTTCTTCAATGACGAAGGCGCACGATAAGTAAAGCGGTTTCGCCCCCATGCAGGACAAGTCGTTGACCGTCCCGCAGATACTTAGTTTACCGATGTTACCGCCGGGAAATTCAGGCGGCGACACGATGAAGCCGTCCGTCGTAAAAGCCAGATTCGTTCCGCCAATGGGCAAAACAGCGGCATCGTCCCCGGTAAACTGGGGATTTGAAAAATGAGCTTTAAAGACGCGGTCGATGAGTTCCGCCGTCTGCTTGCCGCCGGCGCCGTGTGCTAAGGTAATAAGATCACTCATGTGCATTTCCTCCATATAAATAATAGGCCGAGCAAGCACCTTCGTGAGACACCATGCAGGCGCCGACCGGGTGTTCCGGCGTACATAATTTACCGAACAGCGGGCATTCCGGCGGTTTGCACTGGCCTTTCAGGATATCGCCGCAGCGGCAGCCCGGATTGGCTCTGCCGTCCATTTCCGGAATGCTGTACTTCTTGCGGGCATCGCAGGCAGAAAATTCGTCCCGCAGCTGTAAGCCCGACTTGGGGATGACGCCTAAGCCGCGCCACTCCGAATCGCAGGGTTCCATGTATTCCGCCATCAAGGCCTGGGCCGAGAGGCTCCCCGTTTCGGTGACGACGCGAGGGTAGCAGTTTTTAAAGAAAGGCTTCCCTTCGGGGAATTTCGCCAGGATGACGGCAAAGGCCGTGAGCAGTTCCTTGGCCGTAAAGCCGGCGACGACGCCGGACATCCCTTCTTTTACCATGGCTTCGCCGGCCTTGGTGCCCACGACGGCATCGACGTGACCGGGATAGAGGAAGGCATCGGCACTGCCCTTCATGGCTTCATAGGCCATGGGCATGGTCTTATTGGCCGTCAGCAGCGAGAAGTTGGTCAGTCCGTCAGCCAAGGCCTGTTTGACCGCCAGGCACGACGGAGGCGTCGTCGTTTCAAAGCCGACAGCTAAGAACACGACTTCCTCGTCACGATGGGCCTTGGCGTATTCATAGGCATCAATGGGCGAGTAAACGATTTCAACGTGAGCGCCTTTACTGCGGGCGTCGGCCAAGCTCATGGAGGTGCCGGGAACGCGGACCAAGTCGCCAAAGGTACAAATGGTAACCCCTTTTTCAAGAGCCAGCCACAAGGCCTGGTCGATATAGCCGACGGGCGTAACGCAGACCGGGCAGCCCGGTCCGGAAATGACGTCGACCTGCTTCGGCAAAATCTGCCGGATGCCGAGTCGGAAGATTTCGTGGGTATGCGTCCCGCAGACTTCCATAATGCGGATTTTCGGCCCGTCGTAATTCTGAATGATATCCAGGGCCGTCCGCTTCTTCCCTTCTGCCATCAATCCAAATCCTCCAGAATGTCATCGGTTTCGTCGGCATCGTTGTCGGTAATCTTGGCAATGGCCATGCCGGCGTGGACCATGACGTAATCGCCGGGATCCAATTCATCGATCAAAGCAGCCGATACTTCCCGTTTCGCTCCGGACGCATCGACGAGCGCCATTCCATTTTGAATTTTCATAACACGTGCGGGTAAACCTACACACATGATAACCCCTCCTTCATCTATCTAAACATTTTCATGGTACATCGCATATATAGCCTGTCCCAAGGCAATGCCGCCGTCATTGGGCGGCACCAGGCTGTGCCGTAAGACCGTAAAGCCTCGCTGCTGCAGGGCCTCGTCACAAAGGCGCAAAAGCAGTCGATTTTGGAAAACACCGCCGCTTAAGGCAACCCTTTCAAGGCCGGTATCACGGCGAACATTTTCGCAGATGCCGACAGCCATGCCGGCCAATCGGCAGTGAAATTCATAGGCCAATTTATCGGGATCGTCGCCGGAAAGGCGTTGTTCGACGAGGTTTTTGACGAGAGACGACGTCGGCAGCAGCCATCGTCCGTCGCCTTCAATGGGCTCAACAGGTACGACTTCCATCGCCCCGTGATCCCTTTCCCAGCGTTCAGCGGCAAACTGCAGCGTCATAGCCGCCTGGCCTTCAAAGGTCGACGACCGGCAAAGGCCCAAGATGGCACTGACACCGTCAAAGAGGCGGCCGGCACTGGTCGAGATGACGCTGTTGATCTGCTGATCGGCCAGGAAAAACTGAGCCGCCAATTCCTTGGATCCGCAGAGTTTTAAATCCTCAACCATCGACGCCACACGCTGACGATCCTTCCATAGTCCGTCGATCAGACTGACGGCAATGCGCCAGCCCTCCTTAGCCGAAACGTCGCCGCCGCGCTGCCAAAATGGCTCGATGGAAGCGGCCCGTTCAAAGCCTTGAAGGCTGCTGATGAGGATTTCACCGCCCCAAATCGTCCCGTCGCTGCCGTACCCCGTCCCGTCAAAGGAAACACCGATGACGGGCTGTTCACAGTCGTTTTCGGCCATACAGGACAGGATGTGTGCGTAGTGATGCTGGACGGTCACGACGGGAAGGCCTAATTCGCGGGCCACGGCCGCCGTATTGTAGGCCGGATGGAGATCACAGGCCACGACCGACGGCGACGCTTCCAATAAAGACGCCATGCGCTGAACCGAATCGCGCAGGGCCTGAACGGTCCGTATATCGCTCATGTCGCCGATATAGGGCGACGGATAGAATAAATTATTGCGGCCGATGCAGAAGCAATTCTTCAGCTCGCCGCCAATGGCCAGGACATCCTTTCCCTGACCGCTGCCGTAGAAAAAAGGCAAGGGCGCATAGCCCCGCGAACGGCGTATCATATAGGGCTTGCCGTCGTACCAGTCCATGACCGAATCGTCAGCCCGCAGGCGGATGCGCCGGTTATGAGACAAGACGAGGTCGGCCAATCCGGAAAGTTCCTGCCGCGCTTCTTCATCGTTATGGCAGATGGGCGCCCCCGACTCATTGGCACTGGTCATGACCAAGCTGTCGGGAACCTCCAAGCCGTCGTCATAGGTAAACAGCAAGAGATGAAGCGGCGTATAGGGCAGCATGACGCCAATGGACGGATTTCCCGGAGCCACCGACGGCGCCAGGGTCAGACCGTCTCTTTTAGCCAATAAGATAATCGGTTTCTGATGGCCGTCGAGAACATCTTCTGCCCCATCGGGAATGAGGCATTCCCGGCGAACGGCGTCGACGTCCTTCATCATGACGGCAAAGGGCTTCACCGGCCGACCTTTGCGTTCGCGAAGAGCACTGACGGCCTCTTCATTGCGAGCGTCGCAGCAGAGGTGGAAGCCGCCAATGCCCTTGATGGCGACGATTTTCCCGTCGACGATGGCTTTCCGGATTGTCGTAATGGCCTCCCGTCCCCGCTCTTTACGGTCGAGAAGGTAAACTTCGGGCCCGCAGTCGTTGCAGCAGACAGGCTGGGCATCGTAACGCCGCGTCTCAGCGTGGGTGTATTCGTACTCGCACTGAGGGCACATGGGAAACTCGCCCATGCTCGTCCGCTCCCTGTCATAGGGCATGGAGTCAAGAATCGTCAGCCGCGGCCCGCAGGCCGTGCAGTTGATAAAGGGATGGAGATAGCGGCGGTCGTTCTTGTCAAAGAGCTCCTTCTGGCAAGCCTTGCAGATGGCAATGTCCGGCGACACGAAAATATCGCCTTTTTCCCTGGCGCTCTCGATAATCGAAAAATCATCATAGGCCGGAATTTCGACAGCCGTCGTAACGACCTTCAAGATTGACGAGCGCTCAGGCGCCTTCTTTTCCAGGTCTTCATGAAAAGCGGCCAGCTGCGCATCATCACCTTGAGCAATGATTTCCACATAAGAGCCCTTATTGCAGACCGAACCGAAAATCCCATTGGCATCGGCAATGCGGCTGACAAAAGGGCGAAAGCCGACGCCTTGGACGATGCCGAAGACACAGATCCGTTCGCTCCTCATCTTATCCCCTCCCGGATACGGCAAAATGCGGAAAATCTACGTATTGGCCGTGGAAGTTCGGCAGAGCCCGGCGATAGTACAAGTCGCCGAGGATGAGGTCAAAATTGTCATTGTCGGCAAGATCGCGCAAATCGTCTTCTTCCTTCAAGACGACGTGATTTTCATACCGCGCTTCGGCCTTATCCATAAACCACGACGCCGTCGTCACCCGAGCCGCACCGGCTTCTTCGGCCATGGCTGCCATGGCTGAGGCCGCCGCCTGCTGATGGATGATGAGGACGTTCTTTCCGGCAAATAAATTATCGTCGAAGTCGACGACGGCATCGAGGCCGAAATAATGGAGCTCATAAGGCGTGCCGAAGGTTTCCTTCAAGTACTGCGCCGCCTTAAGGCCTGCCGGGGATACGACCATATTGAGGGTCGCCTTGCCGGCATTCTTATAATCATCGATTTCATCGAACAATAAAATCTGCTTCCAGCCTTCTTCAGCCAGACTCTGGCTGATCCATTCGATGTCGCCGGGATGCATGAGCTCTAAGGGGACGGCGCCGAGGATACCGACCGTATCGGCCTCCGGTTTCAGGCTCTTATCGGCAAAAGCCGGAAACAAAGCTTCATAAGCATGTTCAATGCCCTTATCGTAATAATCCATGCCCGTCGTATCGATGGTGATGACCGGCAGATCGATTTTCTTTTCTGCCATCCGCTTCAAGGCCTTGTAGTCCGTTCCGATGACGGCCGGCACCGGCGTGCCGACGATGGCCGCAAAGGAGGCATCGATTGTTTCGGCAGCATCGCAGAGTTTTTCAACGAGTCGATCGTCCCGGCCGAGGATGGCATCCATGTCGCGCAGACCGGCGCTGAATACGGCACTCTTTCGGCCGCTGAACCAGCGCGGTTCGTCAAAGCCGCAGATATTACCGGCACAACCGCCGGCGTCACAGATGACGACGATACCGTTTAACCCGTAGAGAACGGCTGCCGCGCCGGACTGATCCGGCGCAAAGGGCGATATATATTTCCATAAACCTCTCATCGTTTCTTCCTTTCCAAGAGGACTTCTTCCAAACGGTTCAGCAGGGAAACGACCCCGGCATAGCCGAAGGGCTGAATATCCTCATCCCAATGAAGGTGGGCAGCCTGTTCGTGATAGTATGCAGCATCCTTGCCGATGGTCACATCGATGGACACATCATCGCCTTCGTAATACAGCATGGACGGCGATAAGTTGGAGTACACCTTCGTTTCCGGACTCAGTTCAGCCAAATGGCGGAGGTAAACGAAATCATCGGGACCAAGGTTGGCATAGATTTCGCGGACGACGAAACCGTATCGCGTCAGAGCCAGGGCCATTTCATAGGCGTTGCCGTTCTGCATCTCGCCGATGGCAACGGTCGTACCGCTGTAATTTTCCTGCATCCGATGGACGACGGCCCGTGCCTTTTCCAGCCATACCTGATCGTCAATGGTTACGTCCAGGGCTTTAGCCAAGGCCTGATACTGCTTATGGATCTGGCTGACCTGATAGAGACGGGTCACTTCGATGCTGGGAATGCCAAGGCGCTGTTCCAAGTCCTGGGCCGCGAGGCGCGATTCGGGATTGAGGACAAAGTTTACATTGGCCCGAGACATGGCCTTGTACGAGGCAAAATCGGGACAGCGGGAAATTTCATTGATCTGAGTAAAACCGATGGCCCGCAAAATATCGTAGAACTCGCAGTCATCCTGCAAGGGAGAAAAATATCCCAAGAGGTTGACCGTCCGTCGCTGGCGCGGTTCCTTTTCCAAGAGGGAATAAATGGCCCGCCGGACATCGACCATAGGCGGCTTTCGCCCTTCACGGGTCAAGGCGTACATATAACAGGGCACGACGGGAAGTCCCGCAGCCTGTTCCGCCTTGCGGCAAACCCGTTCCATATCGGTTCCCAGCAAGGCGTCGACACAGGTCATGCAGACCATGACGACCGACGGTTTTTCCGGCAGGCTGTCGACGACTTCACAGACGGCCTGAGGCATTTTCTTCAAGTGACGACCTGTTACGATGTCCGTTTCATCCATGATGTAGAAGAAAAATCGGTCGCTGTAGCCACCCATTTCACTGAGAATCGTCGTATTGCGTCCGCAGCAGCCGGGGCCGATGAGAATCATGACCGAGCCGGGAATCGAGAGCCCCGCCCGTTTTACACCGAAGCCCTGAGCCCCCGGCGAGTTAAAGGCCAGCGCTGCCGGCGAATTATAGATGAGGTGCGTCGACGTGATGAGCTCCGCCGGAATATCATTCCGACCGCGGGCGACCAAGTCCTGCACCGTAATGGCAAAAGGTTTTCTTTCTGTCATAATCAATCCTTGTCTTCTAATAATTTTCGAGCCAAATCGAGGAAGGTCTTGCTGATGGGAAGGTCCGGATTGCCTTCGATAACGGTCTGACCCAATTCTTCATAACGGTTGATATCGTCGCTTCGAGGAATATCACCGACGATAGAGAGACCCGCCTTTTCGGCAAAGGCCCGAACTTTGGCATCTTCATCGGGAATATTGCGCCGATTGAAAATGATGCCTTCCACCTTGGCGTAGCTGCGGTCAGCAAAATTGGTGACCGCCGTATTGATGTTGTTGGCCGCATAGAGGGCCATCTTTTCACCGGACGTGACGATGAGGACCTTTTCCGCATAGCCCTCGCGAATGGGGGCCGCAAAACCGCCGCAGACGACGTCGCCCAAGACATCATACAAGACGACATCGGGCTTATACTCTTCAAAGAGACCCAAATCTTCGAGGAGGGAAAAGGTTGCGATGATGCCCCGGCCGGCACAGCCCAGGCCCGGCGTCGGTCCGCCCGTTTCAATACAGAGGATGCCGCCGTAGCCGATACGGGAAATGTCTTCGATCGACTCCGGATCTTCGTCGTGCTCCCTGAGATAATTCATGACCGGCAGCAAGGGTTCGCCGCCGAGGAGATTGAACGTCGAATCGGCCTTGGGGTCACAGCCGATCTGAATGACCCGCTTCCCCAAATAGGCAAAAGCAGCAGCCAGATTGCTGGTCATGGTCGACTTGCCGATGCCGCCCTTACCGTAAATTGCAATTTTGAGCATACGTCCCTCCTACTGCGGCAGAGGCGGATAAATCGTCTTGGTGCTGACTTCCGGAATCATGCCGATCTTGCCCGACATGGCGCTGATGACGTCTTGAGGCGCATCGACGATGATGCTGATGACGTTGATGTCTTTATCCTTGTAGGGGACGCCCATGCGGCCGATGACGTACTGACCGTATTCATGCAAAATTTCATTCAATTTCGTTGATTCATTGCGGTTGCCGACAATAATACCGATTAAAGCGACTCGCGTTTCCATAAGGTCTCCTCCTTAATAAACAAAAAAGGTTCTGTGTGAAAGCACAGAACCTTAGGATAATCACTATGTGCTTTCGCCTCGCCTGCGCAGACAGTCCTTTGCAGAAGAGCACGGAGGCTCATCGATGAAGTTTTCCGTCAGACATGCCTTACGGATCACTTGTTTACCCCATTATTATAACAGATTTAGTCTAGTATTGCTATTGAAACTCTCGGCAAGTTTAGGCTTCTTTGTCCTCTAGAAACGCACGATAATTTTTATAGAAATCAGCCTTGGTCAAATCCTTTTCCCAAAAGGCAACGACGACCGTCGCCATGCAGTTGCCGCAGACGTTGCAGATCGTACGGATCATGTCCAAGATACGGTCGATGCCGAGCAAAATGGCGACGCCTTCCGTCGGAAGGTTGAAAGCCGCAGCCGTGGCAGCGACGACGATGATACCGGCACCGGGAACGCCGGCAATCCCCTTCGTCGACAGCATGAGGGTGACCATGACCAAGAGCTGCTGTTCAATGGGCATTTGAATGCCATAGAGCTGGGCGATAAACAAGATGCCGGCCGAACTGTACAGCGTCGAGCCGTCGAGGTTGAAAGAATAGCCCGTCGGCATGACAAAGGTAACGATCGGCTTAGGAACCCCCAGGGCTTCCAAACGCTTCATAGCACCGGGAAGGGCAGCTTCACTGCTGGCCGTCGAAAAGGCTAAGAAGAGGATGTCTTTCAAAGCGTGGATGACGCAGAAAAAATTGATTCGCGTAAAAGCACTGGCGATGAGTGCCACGATACAGATAAACAAGGTCGTCGCACCGGCTACCGCTACGATGAGTTCGCCCAAAGGAATGAGCATGGCAATGCCGTAACTCCCGACAGTGTAGGCAATCATGGCAAAGACGCCGAGGGGCGCAAAGTGCATGACATAGGCCGTTACCTTGAACATCGCTTCGGCCACGCTCTGACAAAAATCGACGATCAGCTCGCCCTTTTCACCGATATGAGCGACGGCAACGCCAAAGAAGCAGGCGAAGAAAATGATTTGCAGCATATCTTGACGAGCCATGGCGTCGATGATATTACTGGGCACGATATGAACGGCATAGTCGACGAGGTCGACGCTGTGTTGACTGGCCGCTGCTGCATGAGACGCATTAGCTGCCGAAGCCGACAAGGTAACGCCCACACCGGGCTCTGCTAAATTCATGACCAACAGGCCGATGGCCAGGGCAATGGTTGTCGCAAACTCAAACCAAATGATGGCCTTGCCCCCAAGGCGTCCGAGCTTCTTAAAATCACCCGTGCCGGCAATCCCCATGACGAGGGTGCTGAAAATAAGGGGGACGACAATCATTTTAATCATCCGTAAAAAAGCGTCGCCAACAGGCTTCAGCTTGTCTCCAAAATCAGGAAACAAATATCCGACTAAGGCCCCAATGGCCAACCCAATCAAAATCTGTGTACTCAAACCAATTTTTCGTTTCAAACCGCTATTCTCCTTCTTTCTTACAATATTTTGTTCTAAATAATTAAAAGTATATCCCCATCGACCGGGTTGTGCAAGTTATATTATATACCGTTTTTATTATTAGAATATAACTTCTTGACATAGAGAATCGAGCCAACTATAGTAGAGAGAGAATAGGAGTTGATACCATGATTTGCCCAACCTGCGGAACAGAACTGCGTGACGGCGTCCTCATGTGCCCCATCTGCGGTACCAAACAGGAAGTACCGGCACCGGTCCCGCCAAAAAACATACAAAATAACCCGAAGATCTTTACCAAGACTCGGGTTATCAGTGTCGTGATCGTCCTTGCACTCATCATCATCGGATTGTGCAAAGTATTCTTATTTAACTAATTTATATGCGAAAAAGAACGGCGTCATCGTCAATGAAAACTCCGTTGTTTTCCATTTCTCCGGAAAAACGGTCCATTCCGATGGCAGCCTGAACCCCCATCAGGGTATTGCGGAAATGAAGGGTCCCTTGACTGTATCGTTCGCCGTCAGCCCCGTTAAACGTATCGAGGTCAGCGCGTTCCAACAGCATTTGCCGAACATCATCCGATAAATCGCCCCATCTCATCCCCAACAAGGTTAGAAACAACATAGCCAATCAATCCTTTCGTATAAGTTTATAATCATATCCCGTGAATAAGGGCAAGGTGTGTTCTCACAAAGCACCTTTGTCCTTATTCCTCTTTGTATTCATTATATAATTTCACAATAAGAAAAGTCAATCCGTTAAGTGAAATTTCAACGTGATTCATGCATACAAATTTAGTATAGCAAAAGGCCCTGCTTCCCAAAAGAAGCAGGGCCTTTCACAAAGAGGGAGGAAATACTATTTGTTGATTAAGGAGTTGACGAGTTTCTTCAATTCTTCAATCTGATCTTGCTGTTCCGATACGACAGTTTTCAGATCGTCAATTTCCTGAGCCATGACCGTCTTGGACGGATAAGCCTTCGTTTCCCCTTCACCAATTCTCCAAGTTACGCCGGCATTGATCATGTTTTCACCGCCGCCGTAAGACGTACCGATGCTGAACATCGTGTCGAAGTTCGGACGATAGAAAGCGCCGAGGGCGATAGCATTGGCGCCGCGGTAATTACCGACACCGGCCGTGACTTCCCATTTCGCATCCGGGCTGAATTCCAGCGGATGGAGAGCTGCCAAGGCGGCTGCACCGGCACCGACACGGTTTACACGATTATCCAACTTATTGACACGGTTGTTGATCTGATTCATACCCGTGCCAAGGTTGTTGATTGCGCGGTCGAACTGACCTTTGTTGATGGCATCGGTCGGTTCGGAACCTTCGCCGATGTTCTTAATGACATTGCCACCCATGTTGACGTTGTTGTTATTGATGGTGATGTTCTTCGACGAATCTTCGTTTACAATCGTCAGGCCATTGTTGTTGATCGTCGTGTTGCCCGTCGTGACCGAGCCCGTATTGATCGTGTCGCCTTCGATGATGGTCTGTTTATCCCCAGTACCGATCTTAATGCTGTTGTTTACTTCGATACTGTTCAGACCCTTGATATCTTTGGACAACTTGATGTCAAAGCCGGTCTTATCACTGTTGTTTACAACGCCGATGTTGTTATCGGAGAGGTTGTTTGCGTCAGCTCCGCCTTTCAGTTTCATCGGATCCGTGCTCTTACGCGTTACTTGAGCATCGGCACCGCTGTCACTTTCAAAGACGCGGCTCGTAGATTTAACAGCCGTATCAATGTCGCTGATTTGTTTAGAGATGTTGTCAGCAACGTTCTTCAACTGACCTTCTGTCGCTGCACGGTCGGCTACATAACCTTCACCAGTCGGATTCCAAGTGGTGTTTTCAAGGCCGGTAATGTATTTACCGGTTTTAGCTGTGCCATCCGTTTCGGTACCATCAGCACCTACAACCTTCGGAGTAACCGTTTGGTTACCGATAGAGATTGCGCCCTTAGTGGTATCACCTACTGTTACCAGGCCACTGTTACCATCTACCGTTACCTTGTTATCACCGGTGCCTGCAGTAATTGTAGAGTTAGTGCCATCAATAGCAACTTTGTTAGAGCCACCATCACCGGCAGTGATTGTGCCGTTTGTGCCACTAATAGCTACGTTTGTACCGTTTTTATTGCCAAGAGTAATATCATTGTTCAACGATACAACATTATCATCACTAACGGTAATATTATCGCTGCCTTTTACCTTATTAGCTTCGATGCTAGTGTTGATAGCTTCATATACAGAGTTCAACTGATCTTCAGTTGCTGCACGGCCACTTACATAACCATTTTTGGTTGGATCCCATGTTTTATTATCCAAGCCAGTGATGTAGTTACCCTTGTCAAGAGTAACACC
Organism: Megasphaera sp. DISK 18; assembly: GCF_001682955.1. Taxonomy (NCBI): domain Bacteria; kingdom Bacillati; phylum Bacillota; class Negativicutes; order Veillonellales; family Veillonellaceae; genus Megasphaera; species Megasphaera sp. DISK 18. The sequence goes on along the minus strand of NZ_LUGJ01000028.1, from coordinate 15,244 downwards.
ATCTTTAGTAGATGTAACGTCTTGGTTAGCAATGTAGATGCCTTTACCTTCTTCGGAACCGCCGACGCGGACGCTGTTGAGACCGTTCAAGTCTTTAGCCAATCTAACCTTTAAGCCACTGTCGCTAGCCACCACGCCGATATTATCTACCGTGGTAAGTTGATTTGCATCGGTAATGCCGCCGGTAATCGACAAGGTTTCATTCAGCTTCTTAGCAATCGTTACATTTTCCGTATCTCCCGTGAAGTTCAGGCCATCATCCATCGTGGCGATTTCATGGTCTTTATCGTCTTCATCTTTATAAACGATACGCGTGATTCCATCTGTGCCATCGAGGCCGTTCTTCCCGTCTTTGACCGTAATATTGGCACTCGTGTTCTTGCCATCGGTCCCGTCTTTCCCCGGTTCACCAATGATGGTGATGCTGCCGGCTTCGCCGTTCTTACCATCTGCACCAGGCTTAGTGCCGGCTACCAGATCCTTACTCATCTTCAAATCATAAACCTTCTGACCGTCAACGTCTTTCACAGCCATGGTAAGGTTGCTGTCGCCGATGTATTCGCCTAAAGCACCATCTTTGCCTGCAGTCGGATCTACCTTATTTAAAGTAATTGCCGTATGCTTACCGCTTACGTTGGTAATATCATTCATCGTTGCAATATCATTAACAACAAACGGCTTGCCAGCATTTTGCGTAATGGTCAACGTATGGTCCTTCAAGGTAACGTCTGTTACATAGGTATCCTGCAAACCACTTACAGTTACAGTACCCGTCGTACCATTGGCGTCAGTATTCAATGTGATCGTTCCAGCACCAGTAGTTGCATTATAGCTAGCAGAACCGCCGGTTACCTTAGTATCAATAGCATTTACGGTATAAGTAGTACCATTAGCAGTTGTCTCAGAATCAACTGTCGTGTTAGTTCCTTTGACCACAGTTACTTTATTAGCATTCAACTGCGATACGTTAACTGCGTCAGTATCGGCTGTACCAGCCTTCACATTGGTAATTACTTTACTACCAGCATTGATGCCCGTAGTGGTTACGGACGGACCATCGGTGATGACTAAACCTGTTGTCCCGAGGGTTACGGCATCGCCGACGGTAACACTGTTCAGGCCGGTAAGGTCTTTAGCCAAACGCACTTTCAGTGCATTGTCGCCGTCTTTTACGACACCGATGTTGTTATCAGTCAATAAGCTGTTGCCATTGGCATCAGTTGCTTTTGCACCACCGATAATGTTCAAGGTCTGACCATTGCTACGAGCGATAGTCGCATCTTCAGAGGCATCATCACCAGTGAACTTCAGTGTCGTCTTTCCTGCTTCAGTTGCCGCTTCGGCAACTTTCTTCAACTGGGCAACGTTTACAGCATCCGTGTCTTCCATACCGGCAGCTACTCCCGTAATCTGACGGGTAATATTATTCGCCACATCTCCTACAGATACTGCAGCCGATGTAGATTTCCAAGTTGCCGTTGTATTTGTAGATGCCTTTTCAGTGTCTACATCATAGCCGGCAACACCTGCATCAACACTGGCTACAGAGCCGGAACCTAAGGCCACACCATTAGCTACGGTTACATTAGCATCATGACCAATCGCCGTCGCATCCGCTACCGAGGTTGCCATATTTTCATCTGCAGATCCTAAAATCACACTATTAGATGCATTGGTTAATTGTCTCTTATCCCCGAGAACAATGGCACTGTTAGTATTAGCGACCGTGTTTCCGCTACCGATAACGGTAACATTATTAATGTTGGTACCGGTATTGGCAAAGCCATCAATCATATTAAGCTGGCTTTCATTGCCTTCCGTACCTTTCAAGGTATTACCTACACCGACTACCTTCGAAAGTAATGCATAGTCAACAGTATTGGCTCCGCCGATAGCAAGTACGGCACCCCCACTTTTTTGTACCATACCGCCTAAAGCAGTAATCATGTCATCGGTATTACCGGTCACAATTGCTTTTTGTAATGCGTCTGCCAAAGGCGCCGCCGTGGCCATATCCACCGGGCGATAGGAATTGGTTACCTTATTGCCTGCGCCAAATACTAAGGCCGCATTGGTATTTTCTGTTTTATTGGCTACACCAATAATGCTGTTAGCTACACCGTCAAAGGCTACGCCATCTTTCGCCCCGACAACGTTGAATGAGCCATATGCAGCTGCTGTTGCACCTTGGAAACCGTTAGTCATGCCGCTCGTACCATCTCCATCAATACGAGAGAAGGCACCGGTTACCGTGGAGGCTGTGCCATTAGCCGTTGAGCCAGCACCTGCTGCTAAGGACATGCCGCCTTTGGCACCAGTATTATCATAGTTTGCGGCGCGATAGTTTACATCATTTACACTGTAGTAATGGGTTGCACTGCCAGATACATCGTCTTTAGTTGCAAGGTTTGAAATAGCCCATTTTTCATCGTCATTACGTTTAATAGTCAAGGTGTTATCTGCAAAGGTAACTGCATCTACATATTTATCAGTAAGACCAGTTACTGTTACAGTCCCTTTAGTACCATTAGCATCGGTATTCAAGGTAATAGTGCCTGTACCGTCAGCATTGTAAGCTGCAGAGCCCTCAGTTATCGTGGTATCGATAGCATTTACAGTGTACTTCGTGTACCCCTCCGTGGTATCGGCATCTACACTGCTGATATTTTTACCGGCCACCACTTCAACTTTAGCGGCTTTGAGCTGTGCTACGTTGACAGCATCCGTATCGGCAGTACCGGCTGCTACATCGGTAATCTGCCGAGTGATGCCTTTAGAAACATCGCCTACTGATACCGAACCCGCCGTGGACTGCCAGGTGTACAGAGCTTTACCTGCTTCAGCCAATGCACTTTGTTTGCTATCCAAATCAGCCTGAGCTGTTGATAAGTCATTTTGTGTAGTTGCAAGTAATGCTTGTATACCCTGATAAGCTTCCATTTGTTCATAGGTATCTGGGAACAGAGTCTTAAGCTCATCGATATTCGCTTGATATTGAGCTGCCTGAGCCGTTAAATTACTTACAGTCGTTTGTGCATCAGCAACTTCTGTTTGCAAGGTTTGATACTGTGTATTATTGCCTAGAATACTATCAGCATCGGTAATTCTGCCGGACGGATCATAGCCAACGACACCTTTATCCGTGTCGGCAATAGAACTCTGGCCCAGAGCCACACCACCATCAACTGTTACATTTGTATTTCGGCCGATAGCAACAGCATTATTGGCCGTTGTTTCGATAGTAGAATCAGCAGAGCCGATTACAATTGTATTATCTACGCCAGTCAAGGTGCGATTCGTACCAATAATCGTCGTGTTATCTCCACCAGTAGAAGTATTGTTATACCCGGAAACAAAATTGTACTGGCTCACATTGCCTCTTACACCGGAAACCGTATTATTGACGCCGATAATAGCCGTGTTCCGCGTATAATCGGCCGTATTGCCACCGCCGACAGCTAATGTAGAACCGCCACCGCCGGAACGTTGAATACCTTGGCGGATAGCATCCGTCATCTGATCAACGGTCAAGTTGCTTGTTAAGGTATCGATACCAGTAATACTTTGTACCGAGTTAGTAATCTTATTACCCGCGCCATAAATGAGTGCACCATTAGCATTTTCAGCAATATTGCCGACACCGACGATGCTGTTAGCCACACCACTGGCTCCGGAATATCCGGCAGAGCGAATACTATTTAAGGAGCCCACTATATTAGCGCCAAAATTTTGCGAACCATATAGGTAACTATTAACTCCGCCTGCACCGGTGAAGTCACCAGTCATAACCGAGTATGCTCCTAACATGCTACCCATAGCACCTTTGTTATAGGAGTTAGAGCCAATTGTGGTCATACCTACCAAGTTAGCCTGAGACTGATCTGTAATTTCAGAGCCGCCCATGATATAACCTTTCATGGTATGATTACCAATTTGGACGCTGGCCGTACGAGCATAGGCATTGGTACCAATAGCAATGCCTCCAGGAGATACGTCGGCATTAATCGGAAGATCACTACCAGATGCATAGTTATCAGGGGTGAAGCTCAAGGCTTTATCCTGTTTACCACTACCATTCAACACAACTGCATTTTTACCAATAGCAATACTTGTCAAATCAAGCCCATTAGTAGTAACAACTGCTTTGTCACCAATAGCAATACTGCTGGTGCCGGTAGAATTACCACCATTGCCTAAGATTTGAGCGCTATTACCAATAGCAATTGAATTTTGGGTATTAGCCACAGCCCCTACACCAGCTGCAAGTGCATTAGATCCCTTAGCGCCATCGTTGTTATAGTTACCGGCTTTTTCATCAGTCGAGTTAACACTGTAGAAATGGGTTTTGTTGGATGCAAGATCAGAGGTCGTAGCAATGCCTGTTACCTTAATAGGAACGCCATCATTTCTCGTAAGTGTTAAGGTGTGTGTATCGGTATCCAAAGCTGCGCTTTCTACAAAAGTGTTCTTTAAGCCGGTTACAGTAACAGGGTTATTATCAGAATCCGTTAAGACTAAAGTACCATCAGTACCGTTAGTGCTATATGTAATTTCACCTTTCGCCAAGACTGTATTCGTATCAGTCGATGCAATTGTATAAATAGTAGAACCATCATCATCTGTAGTAGATGTAATTGTTACATTGTCACCTTTTTTCAAGGTCACCTGAGATGCTTTCAACTGTGCTACGTTAACGGCATCCGTATCCTGCATGCCCGCTGCTACACCTGTAATCTGACGAGTAGCAGTTGCTGCACTATTATCAGTAGGAACACCAACAGATACAGCACCTAAGGTCGACTGCCAAGTTGCTGATGTGTCTGTAGAGGCCAATTTAGTAGTCGGATTATAGCCAGCTACACCTTTATCAACATTAGCCACAGAATTAGAACCCAAAGCTACGCCGTCAGCTACCGTTGCATTGGCATTATAGCCCATAACGACTACGTTATCCGCCGTCGTCGTCAAGGTCGTATCAGCGGCTGCACGGAAGGTTGTTGTCGCTTCCTTATTCGCACGACCTAAGATGATGCTGTTGTCAGAGCCGGATACAGTACGATTATCGCCTAACAGGATGGTATTGTTTGATTCAGATACAGCATTTTCATTACCTAAGTTAACGATAGATGTAGAGTCATTAACCGTATTGTTTGTCCCGGTTACCGTTACATTCGTTACACCGGTTGCCTCATTGTTAAAACCGGTTAATGCATTATATTGAGCAATGGAACTTTCAGTACCTTCCAAGGTGTTGTTAACACCGATAAGAGCTGATTGCTGCGTATAGTTCGCCTTATTAGCACCACCAATAGCAAGCGTCGAACCGCCACTATTAGAAGACTTAATAGAATTCATCAATAGAGTTTGCATGCCTTTAGCTGAATCAGGAGCCGATGCAATAGGTACACTAATATTAGTAATAGAGTTTTTAATTTCATTACCCGCACCAAAGATTAATGCACCATTGGAATTAGACGTTCTATTGGCTAAACCAATAACACTGTTACCAATACCGGACGATTCATTATCAGAAGTCGAAGATTCAACGCTATTAAATGCACCGTTAATCGTTGCACCAAAATTCTTAGTTGCATTAGCCGTACCACCACTATAATTGGAAGACGCAATCGAATATGCACCAGTTAAAGTAGAGAATAAACCGTTAGAGTAACTATTCGCACCCAATGTTGTCGAGAAAATAGTCATATTAGGAGCTTTGGAATTAGCACTATCTACCGTTACATCCCCTAATGCTCCTTTATAATTATGGGTGCCTAACATGATTGCACCGGACCGAGCATACGTATTCTGACCAATAGCTACACCGGTTGTCATTCTGCTAGGATCTTTTGCAGCACCATAAGGAGTACCAATAAATGGAAGTTTATCATATCCGGCTTGCCCGAAGTCAAATGTACGTTCCAAGCCACCGGACATATTTTCAACAAACGAATTAGCACCAATAGCAATACCGCCCGGTTGATTTGAATAGCTATTCATTTTAGCGCCGTTACCCATTACAATACTATTGCTTGCATTCGTAGTAGCTTTACCAATAGCAATGGAATCCGTCCCCTTAGCACCATCATTATCATAGTTAGTACCACTGGTCGAGTTTACTTGGAAGAAATGAATCTTATTGGCATTTACAGTATTTGATAAGCTGGTATTTACTGCATTAAGCTGGGCCACGTTCACCGCATCAGTAGCCTGTGTACCGGCAGCAACGCCTGTAATCTGACGAGTCTGTGTAGCTGCTGCATTGGTTCCCGGCACACCAACAGAGACGGCACCTAACGTAGATTTCCATGTTGGGGTCGCTTTATCAGTATCAGAAACAGTTGCTCCGGTCGGAACGGCACCTGCAACACCGGCAGCTACGCTGGCAACGGAATTAGAGCCCAAGGCTACACTGTCAGCTACCGTTGTATTGGCATTATGGCCGACACTAACCGTATCGGATACAGTGACTTCTTTCGTCGTATCCGCAGAGCCAAGAATAACGTTGTTATTGGCACCGGTGACAGTGTGATTATCACCAGTCACAATGTTATTCGTAGCATTTTCTACAACATTCCGATTGCCCGTAACAATATTGTAGTCAGCCGAGGTTGTATCCGAGCCGACGATCTGGTTATTCGTCCCGGAAATCTGAGAGAAGGTAGCATTCTTAACATAGTTGCCATCGCCGTTGACGGAAACATGGCTCCCCAGTTTCTCGTAAACGTCACCCGCCGGAGTCCCCATAAACATTTGAGCTGCAAGTTTTTGTTGATCTTCTGTCGTCAACGTTTCCTGTTTATAAGAATTATCTACAATATTCCCCTGACCTCTTACAAAGACACCGTTCGATTCGTTTACACGGTTCGAGCCACCAAGAATCACATCTGACGATGCACCGGCCTCTTTATCACCGGCAATATCAGCGGATTCTGAACCAATAATAACGGTACCTATCCCTTGTCCGGCATTGGGTGCATTTGCTATGGAAGACTCACCGATTACCGTGCTGCTTCCTCCAGCGTTCGCATTAAAGCCCAATGCAATAGCTGTGCCGCCTGTCGCTTGAGAAATATGACCGATAGCAATGCCTCCATTTTGGGTTGCGCTTGCACCGGTACCAATGGCAACAGCATTAGTACCCGTTGCCCCGTCATTATTATAGTTGCCCTGAGTTTCATCACCGTTTACAGAGAAGAAATGAACAGAACTTCCACCCGAACTATTACCGGCAACAGCCATAAGCTGTGCTACGTTGACCGCATCAGTAGCATTTGTGCCTGCAGCTACTCCGGTAATCTGACGGGTAACATTATTCGATGCATCCCCGACAGAAACGGCACCTGCCGTAGATTTCCAGGCAATGGCCGATGAGGTAGAGTTAGCTTTCGTCGAAGGATCATAGCCTTGCAGTCCCAAAGCGGTTGCTGCAACAGAACCGGTACCTAAGGCTACACCGCCGGTTGCCGTAGTCTTGCTATTATGACCGATGGCCACGGCATCGGATACAGTCGTTTCAATTTCACTATCAGCCGTGCCTAAAATAATATTATTCGACGCCCCGGTAAGTTTCTGCTTATTCCCTACAATAACGTTGTTTATACCATTTGTTATCGTATTCAAAGTACCAATCATGGTAGCATAAGAGGTCGTCGTTCCCTTATTCCGATATCCATTCAGCATATTATAGGAGGCTCTGCTAGAGGATGTCCCGGTCAAGGTGTTACCGACACCGGACAATTGAGAGCGGGTAGCGTAATCTGCTTTATTACCACCGCCGATAGCAAGAACAGCACCGCCAGGCGTGCCGTTGCCATCAGTACCGCGAATATTACTGCGCAACGTATCTGCCAAATCTTTCGCATCGGATGGAGTATAGCCTAAAAGTGGTACCGAAATATTCTCAACAGAGTTGGTAACTTCATTGCCGGCCCCAAAAATCAGAGTACCATTGGAATTATTGACTCTATTGACCGTCCCAACTACAGAGTTAGCGATTCCGGAATACATGTTGCTCGAAGTTTTTGATTCAATACTATTAAAAGAACCATTAATAACGGCACCAAAGTTCTGGCCTACCATCATTGCATTGCCAGTTTCATAACCATTGGTCATGATGGAAAAAGCGCCAGTATTCGTAGTAAAAGCCCCATTGGAGTAACTGTTGTGACCGAGCGTTGTCGTTCCCATGACAATAGCAAGATGTCGTTTTCCATCGTCCGTCGTAGGATCAACGGTAGTATCACCTAAACGACCAATATACTTATGGTCACCAATTTGGATGCCACTGCGAGCATAAGTATTTTGCCCAATGGCAATCCCAGCCATTAAATCCTTATTTTCAGTCATGCCAAAACGAAAGGTTCTTTCCTGTCCGCCCCACATATTTTCAACAAAGGCATTTGTCCCGATGGCCACACTGCCCTGCTGCATGACGTAGTCATCGACCTGTACATGGTCACCAATAGCCACGGTACCATTCTGCCCGTTGTTATTGCGAAGGGAAATGCCATTTCCCATCTTAATATTCTTATTCGTCGGATCGACAAAAGTATTAACCCCGTCCTGGGCATATACTCCGGCAGGAACAGACAATAACGCCAATACAGCCAAAACAGCTGCTGCAGAAACGCACTGACGAGAGCCCTTCGATACGGGCTTACTGTGACTCTTTGCTATTTCAGAAACTACGATATAGCAATTCTTTACTTTGCTCCAAATGACTTTGTAAATCCTATTCATATCGGTTCCTCCTATTAGATTGATAATTAACTTTCACTTAATTACTTAGAAATAGACACGATACTGCCACTTTCATTCAGCAGACTTGTTGTTACGTTCTTAATCACGATTTTTCAATCAGACGTATAACCGTAACGATAAAAATATAAACCCCTCTCGTTCATCCCTCCATAAAATCCGATTTATCGCATTCGTCAGCTAACTGAACTTATATAGTCCAATTGTTGCAGATAACGAATAACATATATCCTTATGTTATCATTCTATATATTATTCAAATTTTTGTCAATGAAGTTACTTAGATATAACAGTATAAAAACGTTATACTTGAAATTTAGACTATTCTTTTACCGATTATTTACGATTTAACCGTAACAAATCGAAGTCTTTCAATAGAAAACAAAAGGCCCTCTTTATGCAAGAGAGCCTTTCGTGTCTACGTCCATCCTTCGATAGACTTTGCTATTTTATTTTTTCAATTCTTCAATGGCCTTCATCAACTGTTCAATCTTCTTGTTTTGTTCTTCCAGTTGCTGGCTCTGGGCTTCAATCTTGCTGTTCTGAGCTTGGAGCTGACTGCTCTGATCGGATACGACCGATTTCAAGCTGCTAATTTCCTGGGCCATGGCTTGCTTCGACGAGTAGTTACCCGTTTCGCCTTCGCCAACGCGCCAGGTTACACCGGCGTTGACCATGTTTTCACCGCCGCCATAAGAAGTACCGAGGCTGACCAAGGTGTTGCCATTGGGCCGATAGAAGGCACCGACAGCAACAGCACTGGCACCGCGGTAATTACCGACACCGGCCGAAATTTCCCACTTTTCATCCGCGTTGTATTCCAAGGGATGGAGGGCAGCCAAGGCTGCGGCACCGGCACCGACGCGATCGACGCGAGTATCCAACTTGCTGATGCGGTTGTTCATCTGATTCATGCCCGTACCGATGGCATTGACCGTTCTGTCGAACTGTCCCTTATTGATGGCGTCCGTTGCTTCCACACCATCGCCGACATTGTGAATGACGTTGCCGCCCATGCTGACGTTGTTGTTTTGGACGGTGATGTTCTTCGACGAATCTTCATTTTTAACCGTAAGGCCGTCGTTGTTGATCGTCGTGTTGCCCGTCGTGACCGAGCTCGTCGCAACCTTTTCGTTGGTGATGATAGTCTGGCTGTCGCCAGTCCCGATGGTGACGTTGTCATTGCTGATGGAGACGTTGCCGATATTGGCTTTTTCCGAAACCGTCAGTTCCTTCGTCGTCACCGTATTCGATGTAACCGAATTGAGACCCTTGAGGTCTTTTGCCAGTTTAACATCAAAACCACTGCCTGCAGCGTTGTTGACAACACCGATGTTGCCTTCAGACAATTCGCCTTTAGCACCACCTTTAATATCCAAGACGTCGTCTTTACCGAGTTTGATGACTTCACCGGTATCACTGTTAAAGCTTCGTTTAGCATTGTTGATGGTTTCAATATCCTTATTGATGCCGTCGATTTTGGTATCAACCTGACCAACAACATCCTTCAACTGACCTTCTGTAGCGGCACGATTGGGAACGTAGCCATTTTCAGCCGGATTCCAAGTCGTATTGTCGAGGCCGGTGATGTACTTGCCGGAATCTGTTACGGCATTACCATCGGCATCAACCTTGTCCGTGCCGTCAGCATTCTTAACAGCCACGTCCTGGTTACCCATGACAAGGCCTTTGCCGGCTTCACCAATAGTTACTTGACCCTTGGTGCCGTCAACCGCTACTTGATTTTTGCCTTCACCGGCTGTAATGGCTGCCTTTGTACCGTCAACAGTGACTTGATTAGCACCAGTCCCTGCTGTTACCGTTGAATTAGCTCCATCAACTACAACTTTATTGGAGCCGCCATCGCCGGTACTGATGATACCATCGTTGCCCTTAATAGCGACATTATTACCATCTTCCTTACCAAAAGAAAGGTCATCACTCAAAGAAACCGTTGTGCCATCACCATTTTCATTAGGCGTTACTACAATATTTTTACCGGCTACAATCTTGTTAGCTGTAATAGTTGTCGAAAGTCCGTCATAAGCAGCTTTCAACTGATCTTCTGTAGCAGCTCGGCCACTTACGATACCATCCGTATTCGGATTCCAGGCCGTATTGGTCAAACCAGTAATGTATAAACCGCTTTCGGTCTTCTTGGCACTGCCATTGTAAGTAACGGACTGGTTGGCAATGTAAATGCCACCGGTAGCTGCACCATCTGCTACGGTCCCGCCGATACGAGCAGAGTCGATACCGGCTAAGTTCTTAGCAAGCTTAATCTGTAAACCGTCGTCGGTCTTTACGACCCCCACATTGTTGACGTCGGACAACAAGCTGTTGCCATCAGCATCCGTCGCAGCAACACCACCATAGATGGACAAGGTTTCGCCGTTTTTCTTAGTGAGCGTAGCTTCATCAGACGTATCGTCACCGGTAAACTTCAAGTTGGCATTGCTAACGGCAGAATCCATATCGGTCTTAGAGGCGATGTCGCCGACTTCAAAGGATGTATCGTCGTTACGAGTGATGGTCAAGGTATTGTCCTTGAAGGTCGCACCCGTAACGTATTTGTCCTGCAAGCCGTTAATCTTAACTTCTTTGCCGTCCTGCATGGTCAAGGTAATGGTGCCTGCACCGGCGTCGGTGTATTCAACCTTGCTGGAGCCAATGGTACTGCCTTTGAGCTGACCTAAGTTTACAATGTCCGTGTCTTCCGTACCGGCAGCAACGTTGGTGATCTTGTTACCGCCATTGTCGAGACCAGTATTGGACAACTTAACTTCCGAAACCGTCGGATTTTCTACGGCATCGATAGTCGTACCGTCGGCGTTGGTATAAACATTATTGGTTGCATCATAGGTAGCGTCGGTCAAGTCAGAATACCACTTGCCGTCCTGACCTTGAACCAAGGTATTACCAGCATTATCTTTCGCGTTTGCAAAGGTAACGCTGCCGTTACCCATATTGATGTCTTTCGCAAGCTTCACTCTCAGGGCATCGCCGTCTTTGACGACACCGATGTTATTGGCTGTCGTAAATTCAGTGGCTCCGCCAAGAACATTGAGGGTAGCGCCGTTTATCTTAGTAATCGTACCATCTTCAGTAGTATCATCACCGGTGAATTTCAGGTTAACTTTGCTGTTTTCACCTACGATATCAGCGGTAGTCGCAATGTTATCAACTTCAAATTTTTTATCGTCATTACGAGTAATGGTCAGCTTATTCCCATCAAGGCTGGCATCTTTAATGTACTTATCCTGCAAGCCGCCAATTTCAACTTTACTGCCATCTTGCATCGTCAACGTCATCGTACCTACACCGGCATCGGTGTATTCCAACTTGCTGGATTCAATCGTGCTGCCTTTGAGCTGACCGAGGTTGACGATATCTGTATCAACCGTACCGGCTGCAACATTGGTGATCTTATTGCCACCGTTGTCGAGACCGGTATTGGACAACTTAACCTGCGAGACCGTCGGATTTTCTACGGCATCGATCGTCGTGCCGTCAGCCTTAGTGTAAACATTGTTGGTTGCATCGTAGGTAGCATCGGTCAAGTCAGAGTACCACTTGCCGTCCTGACCTTGAACAAGGCTGTTGCCGTCACCGTCTTTGGCGTTTGCAAAGGTAACGCTGCCATTACCCATATTGATGTCTTTTGCAAGCTTCACTCTCAGAGCGTCGCCGTCTTTTACGACACCGATGTTATTGGCTGTCGTGAATTCATTAGCACCGCCAAGAACATTGAGGGTAGCCCCATTGATCTTCGTAATCGTACCATCTTCAGACGTATCATCACCGGTGAACTTCAGGTTAACTTTGCTGTTTTCACCTATGATGTCATCGGTTGTCGCAATCTTATCGACTTCAAACTTTTCATTGTCATTGCGAGTGATGGTCAGCTTATTCCCATCGAGGCTGGCCCCGGTAACGTATTTGTCCTGCAAGCCGTTAATCTTAACTTCTTTGCCGTCTTGCATGGTTAAGGTAATAGTGCCTGCACCGGCGTCGGTGTATTCTACCTTGCTGGAGCCAATCGTGCTGCCTTTGAGCTGACCGAGGTTAACGATATCCGTATCATTTGTACCGGCGGCTACGTTGGTGATCTTATTGCCGCCATTGTCGAGGCCGGTATTGGACAACTTAACCTGCGATACCGTCGGATTTTCTACGGCATCGATCGTCGTTCCGTCTGCTTTGGTGTAGACATTGTTGGTTGCGTCATAAGTAGCATCGGTCAAATCAGAGTACCACTTGCCATCCTGACCTTGAACCAAGGTATTGCCGTCACCATCTTTGGCGTTTGCGAAGGTAACGCTGCCGTTACCCATATTGATGTCTTTTGCAAGTTTTACTCTCAGGGCTTCCCCGTCTTTGACGACACCGATGTTGTTGGCCGTCGTAAATTCTCTGGCTCCTCCCAATACATTTAGGGTAGCACCGTTTATCTTGGTGATTGTGCCATCTTCAGACGTATCATCACCGGTGAACTTCAGGTTAACTTTACTGTTTTCACCTACGATGTCGTCGGTTGTCGCAATCTTATCGACTTCAAATTTTTCATTGTCATTGCGAGTGATGGTCAACTTATTGCCATCGAGGCTGGCTCCGGTAACGTATTTATCCTGCAAGCCATTGATCTTAACTTCCTTGCCGTCTTGCATGGTTAAGATAATAGTGCCTGCACCGGCGTCGGTGTATTCTACTTTACTGGAACCGATAGTGCTGCCTTTTAATTGACCCAAGTTAACGATATCTGTATCTACCGTACCGGCAGCGACGTTGGTGATCTTATTGCCGCCATTGTCGAGGCCGGTATTGGACAACTTAACCTGCGATACCGTCGGATTTTCTACGGCATCGATCGTCGTTCCGTCTGCTTTGGTGTAAACATTGTTGGTTGCGTCATAAGTAGCATCGGTCAAATCAGAGTACCACTTGCCATCCTGACCTTGAACCAAGGTATTGCCGTCACCATCTTTGGCGTTTGCGAAGGTAACGCTGCCGTTACCCATATTGATGTCTTTCGCAAGTTTCACTCTCAGAGCGTCACCGTCTTTGACGACACCGATGTTGTCGGCTGTCGTAAATTCAGTAGCACCGCCAAGGATGTTGAGGGTTGCCCCGTTTATCTTGGTGATTGTGCCATCTTCAGACGTATCATCACCGGTGAATTTCAGATTAGCATCTGCCACAGCTTTATCCATTTCACTCTTAGACGCAATGTCACCGACTTCAAAGGATGTATTGTCGTTACGGGTAAATTTCAACGTATTGTTTTCAAGTTTCCCTTCTTTAACATAGGTATCCTTCAAGCTATTAATCTTAACAGTACTGCCATCCTGCATGGTCAAGGTGATGGTACCCGAGCCGTCAGCAGCATAGGTTACGGCGCTGGATTCAATCGTACTGCCTTTGAGCTGACCGAGGTTAACGATATCCGTGTCTACCGTGCCGGCTGCAACGTTGGTGATCTTATTCCCGCCATTGTCGAGACCGGTATTGGATAATTTAACCTGCGAAACAGTCGATTTTCTACGGCATCGACAGTCGTACCGTCAGCCTTGGTGTAGACGTTGTTGATTGCGTCATAGGTAGCGTCGGTCAAGTCAGAGTACCACTTACCGTCCTGACCTTGTACCAGAGCCTTGCCTTCAGCATCTTTGGCACCGGTAGGAGCAAAAGTAACGCTGCCATCACCCATAGAAATGGCTTTTGCCAATTTTACTTTAAGGGCGTCACCATCTTTTACCACGCCAATGTTATCGGCAGTCGTAAATTCAGTAGCACCGCCAAGGATGTTAAGTGTTTCACCGTTTTTCTTGGTAAGGGTAGCTGCTTCCTCTGTATTATCACCGGTAAACTTCAGGCTAGCATTGCTTACGGCAGAATCCATATCGGTCTTCGAGGCAATGTCTCCCACTTCGAAGGACGTATTGTCGTTACGGGTAAACGTCAACGTATTGTTTTCAAGTTTCCCTTCTTTAACGTATATATCTTTCAGGCTGTCAATCGTAACTTTGCTACCATCCTGCATCGTCAGGGTAATGGTACCCGAACCATCAGCACCATAGGTTACGGCGCTGGATTCAATTGTACTGCCTTTTAATTGACCCAAGTTGACGATATCCGTGTCTACCGTACCTGCTGCTACGTTGGTGATCTTATTCCCGCCATTGTCGAGACCGGTATTGGATAATTTAACCTGCGAAACAGTCGGATTTTCTACGGCATCGACAGTCGTACCGTCTGCTTTGGTGTAGACATTATTCGTCGCATCATAGGTAGCGTCGGATAGGTCAGAGTACCACTTGCCGTCTTGACCTTGTACCAGAGCCTTGCCTTCAGCATCTTTGGCACCGGTAGGAGCAAAAGTAACGCTGCCGTCACCCATGGAGATGTTCTTAGCCAATTTAACTTTCAGAGCTTCGCCGTCTTTAACGACACCGATGTTATTGGCCGTCGTAAATTCAGTAGCACC
>NZ_LUGJ01000027.1:0-21985 GCF_001682955.1 Megasphaera sp. DISK 18 | reverse complement strand
CCCTAAGGGGATATCTGTTTATCTATGTGAAATTTTCACATTCTTAATTCGGTAAATCCGGGGATAGACGGACGATGTCGGATTCCTTGGTTTTTCATTGAAAATATGCATAATGCCATAGATAAAATTTTAGTATCCGGACTGCTGTTTGGGCATATATCTGAAAAAATATTAGGTATTACGAACTTTATCTAAAACAAATTTTTTGAAATCTTGGACGACCGGCGGGGCATATTGGTTCTTATTGGAAATCATATAAAATTTTCGTTCGTATGAAGGATGGGAAATGGGCAGGATTTTGACGTCTAACTGTAAGAGCATATCCATGAAGGGGACGACAGCAATGCCGAAGTTCTGTGCGACAAGTCCGGCAACGACCTGATCTTCCGATACTTCATAGGCTATTTTGGGAGTTTCGTTGATTTCTGCAAACATATGGGCTACGATGGGACGCAGGCCCGACGTCTTATCGAAGAAGACGTAGGGATAATCTAAGGTGTCTCTGAGGTCGACGACATAGTTTTGAGCCAGGGGATGATCATTGGGGACAATCAGAACCAGCTCCTGTTTGGCAATGGCCGTCGCTTCAAATTGAGACATGGTCTGGGGACGTGACGCAAAGACGACATCGAAGGTGCCTTCTGCTAAGGATTGGATGAGGCGGTTGGACAGGCCGATGTGGAAGGTAAAGCGGATATCCTTATCCGGGCGGGACGCTTTAAAGGCGGCAGCCAGTTCCGGGACCTCGCGGATTCCCAGTGTCCGCAGACAGCCGATACGGATGATTCCGTTGCCGCGGGAGCCGCTTTTTATCGTTTCGATACCGTTGTCGAGAATATTGAGTGATGAATTGACGCTGGCGAAAAACTGCTTGCCAAAGCCGGTCAAGTCCGTACCGTGAGGCCCTTTTTCGAAGAGAGGGACACCGAGTTCTTTTTCGAGTTGGGAAATGGCGTGACTCAGACTGGGCTGGGTAATACAGAGCAATTCGGCGGTTTTGGTATAGTGTTTTATCTGGGCTAATTTGACGAAATATCTGAGATGGGAAAGATTCATGGTCGTCCTCCTGGCGAACTGTCGTCGCCGCAGCTATTACATTTAGTTACATATAAGACCATTTTATCATCGCCGATAGTTTTAGTCTATGAAAACATGAAAATTATTGATTTGTTAAATGATTCACAATGCGGTACCATAGACCCATCGAAGGACAGGCATCGAAGAAAAACAACGGAGCCTGCCGCATCTTTGATTTTTACACTTACTTATGAAAAGGAAGCGTTTATTCGTGCATATTTCAGGACATACCCGGCTGCTCGGTCTCATCGGGACCCCGGTCGATCATTCTAAGTCTCCACAGATGTATAATTACTGTTTTCAGAAATTCAATCAGGACTTTGCGTATTTTGCCTTCGATGTGAATGCAGACAATGTCGAAAAGGCCCTTCACTCTCTGAAAACCTTGAACTTTCGCGGGGCTAACGTCACCATGCCTTTAAAAAATGCCGTCATCCCCTTTCTCGATAAGGTATCGCCGGCAGCCAAGGCCGTCGGTGCCGTCAATACCATCGTCAACGACGACGGTGTCCTCACCGGCCACATTACGGACGGTGCCGGCTATACACTGAATCTTAAAACCGGCGGTGTGTCGGTAAAAGGGAAGAAAATTACCTTAGTCGGAGCCGGCGGCGTGGCCTCGGCCATCATGATCCAATGTGCCTTAGAAGGCGTGCGGGAGATTTCCGTATTCAACTTGAAGGATGATTTCTGGTCGCGGGCAGAAGCCAATGTAAAGGCTATCTGTCAGTGTGTGCCCGGCGTCAAGATTACCTTGGATGATTTGGGTGATAAAGACTTGCTGAAACGTGAAATTGCCGACAGCGACATCCTCTCCAATGCTACCCGGTTGGGAATGGCGCCCTTTGAAGATAAGAGCATCATCGACGGTCTCGACGTACTGCGTCCCGATTTGATCGTTACCGATGTCGTCTATGCGCCGGCTGAAACGAAGCTCCTGAAGCAGGCTAAAGCCGCCGGCTGCCGTGTCTTTGAAGGTCTCGGCATGCTGCTCTTCCAGGGCGCTGAAGCCTACCGGCTCTATACCGGTGGCACGATGCCCGTCGATGAAATTAAAGACTTGCTCTATAAATAGCTTTTTACTGCGTAGGCAGCGATGAGAATATATAACATATTATTTATATTATACTAAGGAGTGTATCTATTATGTCTAAAAAATCCCCGATTACAATAAGTTCCTGGACCCTTGGCGATCAGTGTACCTTTGAAGAACGCGTCAGCGCTGCGAAAGAAGCCGGCTTTGAAGGCATTGGCCTCCGTGCTGAAACCTACGTCGACGCTTTGGCTGAAGGTCTTCATGATGAAGACATCCTGGCCATCCTTAAAAAATACGATATGAAGGTTACGGAAGTCGAATACATTACCATGTGGGCTGAAGATCACCGCTCGTATGAACAGAAGTATAAAGAACAGATCTGCTTCCATATGTGCGACCTCTTCAATGTCCAGCATATCAACATCGGCTTGATGGAAAAATACTCCGTTGAACATACGGCTCAGAAATTGAAAGAATTGTGCCACCGCGCCGGCAAATACATCATCGGCGTTGAACCCATGCCGTACTCCGGTATCCCCGACGTCAAAACGGGCTGGGCTGTCGTCAAAGGCAGCGGCTGCGACAATGCTAAACTCATCCTTGACAGCTGGCACTGGATCCGCGCTAACCAGTCTTACGATCCGTCCTACCTGGCCGACATTCCGGCAGATAAAATTATCTCCATCCAGATCAACGACGTTCAGCAGCATCCCTATGCACCGACCATTCTTCGCGACGAATCGATGCATGACCGCATGATTCCCGGTACGGGCTACGGCGATACGGCAGGCTTCGTCAAGATGATCCGCGACAAAGGTATTGAACCGAAGGTTTGCGGTGTCGAAGTCATCAGCGATCTTATCGTTGCCAAGGGCGTTAAAGAAGCTGCCAAAGAAAACTTTGAAGGCACGAAGAAAGTATTGGAACAGGTTTGGCCTGAAATCTGCGGTTAATCAACGATTCGATTGAAATAGAAGGGAGTCTTACTCATGGAAGCAAGAATTGATGGACATACACAATTATTCGGTTTATTCGGTTCCCCCGTCGGTCATTCCGGCTCACCGGTCATGTACAACTATACCTTTGCCCGCCTCGGCATCAATGCAGCCTATTTGGCTTTCGATGTACAGATCGATCAGCTGCCGGACGTCATCACAGCTGTCCGCACCTTGAACATCGGCGGCTTTAACGTTACCATGCCCTGCAAGACGGCTATTGCCCAGTACCTCGATGAACTGTCTCCGGCTGCTGAATTGATCGGCGCCTGCAATACCGTCGTCGTAAAAGACGGCAAGTTGATCGGCAATAATACCGACGGCGTCGGCTTCGTCCACAACCTCCGCGAAAATGGGGTCGACATCAAAGGCCAAAAAATCGTCCTCCTCGGTGCCGGCGGTGCCGCTACGGCCATTGCCTGCCAGGCAGCCCTCGACGGGGCCGCTGAAGTTGCCATCTTCAACCGTAAAGACGAATTTTTCGCCAATGCTGAAAAAACAGTCGAAAAGATTACGGCAGCGGACCTTTCCTGCAAGGTTTCGGTCACCGATTTAGCCGATGAAGAAGCCTTGAAGGACGCTATTGCTAAGGCCGATATTTTGGTCAATGCCACGAAAGTCGGCATGGCACCCCTCGACGGCCAGAGCCTGATTAAGAAAGAATACCTTCGCGCTGACTTAGTCGTTGCCGATACGGTTTACAACCCGAAGGATACACAGATGATTTTAGATGCTAAGGAAGCAGGCTGCAAAGCGGCTGTCGGCGGCATCGGCATGCTCCTCTGGCAGGGCGTAGCTGCCTTTAAACTCTTCACCGGCAAGGATATGCCTCACGAAGAAGTTTTTGAAAAATTCTTCGCTTAAGTTTATTCATACTCAAGGAGATTATCGATATGAAATTCAACGCTATGTTCCAACCGATTCAGATTGGTTCCGTTACCGTTCCCAACCGCTTCGTCGTTCCGCCCATGGGCAACAACTTTGCCAATACCGACGGTACATTGAGCGACCGCTCGGCTGCTTACTACGCAGCTCGTGCCAAAGGCGGCTTCGGTCTCATCACGATTGAATCTACCGTCGTTTACAGTGAAGCTAAAGGCGGCCCGCGCAAACCGTGCCTCTTTTCCGATGATACAGTCGACAGCTTCCGCAAAGTCGCTGATGCGATCCACGAAAATGGTGCCATCGCTTCTATCCAGCTCCAGCATGCCGGTCCGGAAGGCAACTCGGCGCTTACGGGCTTTCCCTTAAAAGCCGCCAGTGCCATTGCTCCCTCGTCGGGCCGCGAAGTACCGGTCGCCATTTCTCGTGAAGAAATCTATAAGTTGGTCGAATGCTATGGCGATGCGGCTGCCCGCGCTCAGCGTGCCGGCATCGATATGGTTGAAGTCCACTGTGCCCACGGCTACTTGGTCAGCACCTTCATTTCGTCCCGTACCAACAATCGTCTCGACGAATTCGGCGGTTGCTTTGAAAACCGCATGCGCCTGCCGCGGTTGATCATTGAAAACATCCGCAAAAAGACGGGCGGCAAGATGCCGATCCTCTGCCGTATTAACGCCAGCGACGACATCGAAGGCGGTCAGACGATTCAGGATGCAGCAGCCGTTGCCGCATACCTCGTCGAAGAATGCGGCGTCAACGCCCTCCATGTCAGCCGTGCCGTCCACGTCCATGACGAATTCATGTGGGCTCCCGGTGCCGTTCACGGCGGTTTCAGCGCTCCTTTGGTCGAAGAAATCAAACGGGCCGTCGACGTTCCCATCATCACCGTCGGCCGTTATACGGAACCGCAGTATGCTGAACTCTTAGTCCGTGAAGGCCGTATCGACCTCGTTGCCTTTGGCCGTCAGAGTCTGGCTGATCCGGAAATGCCGAACAAGGCTAAAAACGGCAACCTCGACAGCATGACGCCGTGCATCGGCTGTCTTCTCGGCTGTGTACCCTACATGTTCCGCGGCGAACCGATTACCTGCGCACTGAACCCTGAATGCGGTCGTGAAGCAGAAATCGTGCCGGCCGACAAGCGCAAAAAAGTCGTCGTCGTCGGCGGCGGCCCCGGCGGTCTCTATGCTGCCCGCATCTGCGCACAGCGCGGCCATCAGGTTACCCTGCTCGAACGAGGCGATGAACTCGGCGGCAACTTCCGCTTAGCCGCTTTCCCGGCTGACAAAGGCGATCTGACCTCGGCTATCCGCAGCTACATCGTCCGCGCTGAAGAAGCCGGTGTCACTATTAAGATGAACACCGAAGCGACGGTCGAATTGTTGAAAGACATGGCTCCCGATGCCGTCATCTTCGCGACGGGTTCGGTACCGCTCATCCTTAACATTCCAGGCCTTGCTGATTCGGACTACATTACGGCACAGGATATGCTGAGCGGCCGCTATGAAATCGGCAAAAAAGCTCTCGTCGTCGGCGGCGGTATGGTCGGCTGTGAAGCTGCCGAATTTCTCTGCGAACGGGATCACAAAGTCACGGTCATCGAAATGAAAGAGCAGCTGGCTGCTGACGTTTCCAAAGAAAACCGGGTCTTCATCTTCAACGATTTCGAACGCCACGGCGTAGAACTCGTACCGGGCGCTAAAGTTACGGAATTCTTTAAAGACGGCGTCAACTATGAAATGGCTGACGGAACGAAAGGCGAATTACGCGGCTTCGACAGCATCGTCTTGGCCATGGGCTCCCGCAGCTACAACCCGCTCAATGAAGAAGTTTCTAAATTCGTACCGCAGACCTTCGTCATTGGTGAAGCTTTCAAAGCACCTGGCAGCGCCCTTACGGCGACGACCGATGCCTTCAATGCAGCCTTAGAAATCTAAGCACTTATTGCGAATAGCAACGTGTCTCCCGAATCCTTGATTTGGGAGACATAAAGTGCTATCAGGAGGAATAGAACGTGGAAGTAACAAAGACCAGTAAAAAGTTGTATCTTACAGCTATCGTATTATATCTTAACTATCTGATCCTTGGTGTGGCCGCATCCATTCTCGGCCATTATAAACAAGCTTTGGCCCAGCAATGGGGGTCGGCACAGCTTGCCGGCGGCCTGTATGATGCCAGCGGCGTCGTCTGGGTATCGGCTTCTCTCGGCCTTGGCTGCCTCATCGGCAGTTTCTTTTCCGGTCCTTTATCCGACCGCTTTGGCCGCCGTATCGTTTCTTTTTTTGGCAGCGTTCTCTATGCCGTCTTTTTCTTAGGCGTCGCCTTTGCCGATAATCTGACGGTGGCCTATATTGCCGGCCTCATCGGCGGTATCGGTAATGCCTGCCTTAACGGCGGTGTCATTCCGGCTGCTATGGAAATCTTCGTCGGCCGTAGCGCTTTTGCCAGCATCATGACGAAATTGTTCATCGCTATCGGCCAGTTCATCCTGCCGTTCATGATCATGTTTACGGCTTCGGCTCAGATGCCGCACACGACCCTGTTTTACTTGTTCCCGGTTATCTGCGCTGTCATCGCCGTCTTGACGATGATCATGCCCTTCCCGAAACAGGCCGGTGTCTCCGACAAGGGGGACGAACCGTCCTTCATGGAAAACCTGAAAAATCTGAAATTTACAGCCAGCAGCATCGCCTTGATCATCATGGGCTTTACGACGACGGCTACCTTCCAGATTTGGGTAAACTGCAACCAGGAATACGGCAAATGGGTCGGCATGTCCAATCCGTCGGTCATTCAGTCGTATTACTCGATTGGCGTCATCGTCGCCGTCCTCCTTACGGCTGCCATTGCCGATAAGGTCATCAAGTCCATTCGCTTGGTCTTCTGGTATCCCTTGATTGCCTTCGTCATGTTCGTCATCTTGGCTCTCGTCCAAGATCCGACGGTAACCATTATCGGCGGTTTTGTCATCGGCTTTGCGGCAGCCGGCGGTGTACTCCAGCTGGTTACAGCTACGGTCAGTGACCTCTTCCCGCAGGTAAAAGGGACGATCATCAGTATTGTCATGATTCTCTCCAGTATCGGTACTTGGGTTGGTGTATCGGCAGCCGGTTCGATTGCAACGGCCGGCGGTGCCAATGGCCCGGTTTACGTCGTTATCTTTGATGCGGCCATTACCCTGTTGAGTGTCTTGTTGGCCTTATTCGTCAATATCTCGGCTAAAAAAGCGGCTCGCTAGGATAGATAATCTCTGCCAGAATGAAATCTGGCAGAGATATTTTCCTATCTTTTTATCAAACTATGTGAATAATAGAACTTAATAAATTTGAGGTGATTGTACAATGAATACCAATCGATTTCAGGCGCCCCGGGAAAAGGGGCAGAAACCGACTGGCAAACGCTGGTTTATGTTGTCTTTGATTTTTGTGCTGACGGCGATTAACTATTTGGACCGGACGAACATGGCCGTAGCGGCTCCGAGCATGAGCGCTGAACTCGGCTTCAGCGCAGCGACGATGGGCATGCTGCTGTCGGCCTTTGCCTGGGCGTATGCCTTGATGCAGGTACCGGGAGGTTATTTCCTGGAACGAGTCGGCCCGCGCATTACCTATACGATTTCCCTGTTTTTGTGGTCCTTGTTTACCATGATCATGGGCCTTGGCAACAGCTTTTTATCTTTGTTCGGCATTCGTCTGGCCATCGGGGCTGCAGAATCGCCGGCTTTTCCGACCAATAGCCGCGTCGTAGCGGCCTGGTTCCCCGATCATGAACGGGCGACGGCGACGTCTATCTATACGGCGGCTGAATTTATTGGCTTGGCTTTCTTAACGCCGGTTTTGTTTTGGATTTTGGATACCTTCGGCTGGCGAGAAGTCTTCTATATTACCGGTGTCATCGGTATCGGAGTCAGCGTCATTTGGTATTGGCTATACCGGGACCCGAAGGACTGCCAAGGCGTCAATCAGGCTGAACTCGACTATATTCGTCAAGGTGGGGGACAGGCTGAAGAGGCCGGTACGTCTAAAAAAATCACCATGGCCCAGCTCAAGGAACTGTTCCGCCATCGCCAGCTCATCGGCATTTATATCAGCCAGTTTGCCAATACGAGCACGATGTACTTCTTTTTGACCTGGTTCCCGACGTACTTGATTATGGCAAAAAATCTTCCTATGTTAAAAGCCGGGATTTATGCCATCATCCCTTATTTCGGCGCCCTTATCGGTGTCCTCCTCGGCGGTCGCTGGTCCGATCACATGTTGAAAAAAGGCGCTTCTTTATCGAAGGCCAGAAAGTTGCCTATTGCCTGCGGCTTGATCTGCTCCATGTCGATCATGGCAGCGAATTACTTTGATTCACTGGACATCATCATTACGATCATGGCTATATCCTTCTTTGGCCAAGGCATGGCCGCCATCATTTGGAGTACCGTCGGTGACGTAGCACCGAAAGATTCCTTGGGATTGGCTGGCGGCGTATTCAGCTTTGCCGGCAATTTGGCAGGTATCGTAACGCCCATCGTCATCGGATTCATCGTCCAGCTTACCGGTTCTTTTGTTGGTGCCATGGTCTTTATCAGTGCCGTCGCCGCTGTCGGCGTCTTGTCGCTCATCTTCATCGTCGGCGATATTCACCGCTTGGAAATCAAGAAAACCTCATCTTCAACCTTACCTTAAAAACATCTTTGTAAACGAAAACGAGCCCGTCACGACAATCTTGTCGTGGCAGGCTCGTTCTTTTATCTATGATGGGTTACGTTAGTGAAGGGCTCGCAGGATTTGCTGCAGTGTCGTAACTTCGAGCTGGCCCGGAGCCGATGCTTTTTTGGCAGAACCAAAGGTCAGGGCCGAACCGAAGATTTCGCCGCTGATACGGCTGATGGCACCGAGTTTTCCCATGGACATGGTGATGATCGGTTCATCCGGATACTGGGCTTTTACGGCTTCCGTCGCCGACAGCAAGGTCAGGACGTCTTTGGCAGACGTCGGCATACAGGCCAGTTTTGCCACGTCGGCGCCGAGCTTTTTCATACCCGTCAAGCGGCCGGTAATGTCATCGAAAGACGGCGTCTTGTCGAAATCATGGTTGCTCATGATGATGGTGACGTTGTGGGCTTTGGCAGCAGCCAAGGTTTTCTCGATGCTTTCGCGGCTACGGAAGTATTCGACATCAACGGCGTCGACTTTACCGCTTTTGATGGCGTAGTTGATGAGGTCGAAGTAGTAGGTTTCCGGAACGGCTGTTTCACCGCCTTCTTCCTTTGTACGGAAGGTGAACAGAATGGCTCCGTTGGGAAGTTCCCGGCGAACCGCATCCAGGGCTTCGCCGACGGCTTCGAGGGACGTGACGTCCTTTAAGAAGTCGATACGGAGTTCGACGACATCATAAATTTTATCTTGGAGATAACGGCACTCCTGAACGAGTTCATCGACAGAATGGCCGACGATGGGGACGCAGATTTTAGGCATCCCGTTGTCGAGAGTGACGTTGCCAATTTTAACCATATTTTAAATCCTCCTATGCTTTCATGACGCTATTATAACGCACGTTGATGATGCAGGCAATGAGAAAACTTGTCAGGGCCGGCGGCTGCTGGCCTTATCGTCAGGGGGACGGCTGGCAGCCTGACAACGTCTCTCGAGGTTTTTTAGGACGGTTTAGAAAAGGACGTCTTTAATGAAGTCTACGGGCATTTCTTTCCCTGTCCAAAGTTTGAAGGCAGCGGCGCCCTGATAGAGCATCATGCCCAGGCCGTTGAAGTTTTTGCAGCCTACTTCATCGCACCATCTCATCAACTTCGTCTGACGAGGAGCATAGACCGTATCCATGACGACCAAATCCGGGCGGAGATAGGATTTATCCGGAAGGGCGACGACGTCTTCGAGGGGCTTCATGCCGCACGAAGAGCTGTCGATGAGGATGTCGGCGCTGTCTAATTCTTCTTTTAATTTTGCGTGGTCTTCAAGACGGTAAATATTGACGACGCAGTCCGTCCGTTCGCGGAGCTTCTTGACCGTTTCTTCGCCGTGGGCAAAGAATTCATCGTCGCGGTTGAAAATCGTCAGTTCCCGGACACCGTCGAGGGCGGCCTGGACCTGGATGGCCGTTGCAGCACCGCCGGCGCCGATGACGACCATTTTTTTGCCGACGTATTCAACGCCTTCGTCTTTGAGAGCCTGCATGGCGCCGACGCCGTCGGTAATGGTACCGGTCAGGACGCCGTTATCGTTGACGACGGTGTTGCAGGCGCCAATGATCTGAGAGGCCGGCGACAATTTGTCGAGGTACTGCGTAATCGGCCCCTTGTTGGGCATGGAAACGTTCCAGCCGCGGACTTTCATAGCGCGAAGGCCTTTTACCGTGTCTTCCAGCGTCGAGTTGTCGACTTCAAAGCAGACATAGACGTAATCGAGACCCAGTTTTTTGAAGGCTTCGTTATGCATCGTCGGTGACATGCTGTGGCGAATCGGATAGGCGATGAGGCCGATTAATTCCGTATGACCCGTGACGCGTTCTGTAACTGCAATTTTACCCATGATAGAATCCTCCTGTTGTGAGAATAAAGGAATATCGTATTTTAATATTTGAATCGTCTTTCCATGAAGGGATACAAAAAGATAGGAAAGCAGGACACCGCCGCTTGAAACAGCAGCAGTATCCTGTTTTCTGCTTACCTAGTCGTCGAAACCGCCAATCATGTCGATCGTAGCGACGATGTCGCGGCCTACTTCCGTGCCGTGGATAATCTGACCGGTCTTGCGGCTGTTGCCAAAGTTGCAGAAGGGGATTCCCTGTTCTTTGGCATAGGCTTCAAAGGGGTTATCCGACGGGATGTCGGGAACAAGGCCCATGCAAATGAACCCGTAGTCGAAGGGATACTCGGCAGATTCACCGTTGTGGGAGGCAATGAATTTGTCCGGGCAGACCTTTTCTAAGGACGTGCTGAGATGCATGTCAACGGGGTGCTTTTCTAAGAGCTCTTTGAAGGTCGCTTTGGAAACGATATCGGCGTCTTTCCCGAAGGACGGCATCATTTCAATCATGGTGACATCGGCTTTTCGCAGGGTGAAGAATTCCATGACGTCCAAACCGACGGCACCGCAGCCGATGACGACGACTTTTTTACCTTCTGCATTGGCTTCGTAGTAAGGAATGTTGTCCATGAATCCGTAGATGGAGCGAATGTGGGAACCTTCGGCATCAGTCAGTTCACGGAGACCTTCGATAGGCGGAAGCATGGGACGGGAGCCCGTTGCGGCATAGAGAATGTCCGGCTTTAATTCAGCCAAGAGTTCCTTCGTTGCCGTCGTGTTCAGGCGAATCGTCAGGTTCGGCAGCTTGGCAGCCCGGCGTTCGAGATAGGCCGGGAAGTCTTCGATGCGCTTCTTTTCCGGCAGCAAGGCAATCTTGCGGGTCAGGCCGCCCAGTTTGTCTTCCCGTTCGAGGAGAGTGACCCGACAGCCGACTTCAGCTGCCGAGCAGGCTGCTTCTAAGCCCGACGTGCCGCCGCCGATGACGACGACATGGATGTCGCGGGTGACCTTCTGTTTCTTATATTGGTCGCCGCCGATGACGTCGGGATTGACGGTGCAGCGAATGGGCTGCGATTTGAAGATACGGTGATCGGCACAGCCGATGTTGCAGGAGATGCACTGACGGATGCAGTCCGTACGGCCGAACTGTGCTTTGCGGGCCCAATCGGGATCGGCGATGAGGCCGCGGCCGATGGCGATGAAGTCAGTCTTGCCTTCGGCGATGACCTGGTCGGCAATTTGAGGATTGCGGATGTTGCCGGAAGCGATGACCGGTTTGTTGAATTTCTTCTTGACGGCTTCGGCCAGGTAGACGCGCCAAGCGTCAGGCATGTCACATTTGTCGATCTGGTACTGGATGGAGTCGTTGACGGCAGCCGATACGTTGATGATATCGACTTCCGGTTCGATGTATTCGAGGAGTTTCAACGAGTCTTCCAAGGTGTTGCCGCCTTCGATGAATTCATCTGCTGACAGACGGAATACGATGGGAACCCAGGGGCCGACAACTTTGCGGACGGCTTCGACGACGAGGCGGGCAAAGCGGGCACGATTTTCATAAGAGCCACCGAATTCATCGGTACGTTTATTATACAGGGGAGATAAGAACTGGTCCAGCAGGTACGAATGACCGCCGTGGATTTCTACCATGTCGAAGCCGGCCTGGATAGCATGCTGAGCGGCGATGGCATACTTCTGGACAATGTTGAGGATTTCACATTTATCGAGGGGGCGCGGTGCCGGATTGCCTTCTTTTGAAGGGACGGATGAAGCCGATACGGCTTGGAGGCCGTCGAGCCGTTCCGGGTAGGCCGAAGCACCGGCGTGGTTGAGCTGAATCGATGCCAGGGCACCGTATTTGTGAATCCGTTCGGTCAGTTCGTAGAGACCGGGGATGAACTGTTTCTTGTCGATACGCAGCTGTTTCGTTCCGTTCGTTGCCAAGGGATAGTCGATACAGGCGTTTTCAACGGTAATCAAGGCTGTGCCGCCACGGGCGCGAAGACCGTAATAATTCTTCATTTCTTCTGATACTTCACCGGTGAAGGTGGCAAGGTTGGATCCCATGGGGGGCATGATGACGCGGTTGCGGAAGGTGGTCCGCTTGACCGTAAAGGGTTCGAAAATATGTGGATACTGCTGGCTCATAAAGAGAAATCCTCCTTCTATATAGTACTAAAGGTGTATGTGAATTGTAGAACTATATTTTTGATCTGCCCTTATTATACGGATGAAATACTGATAACACAATTTCTTAAAATATGCAAAAACAGTTCAAAAAAACTATTGAAAATGATATAATAAGGGCAATTGATATCGAGAAATTGTCGATAAAACAAAGATAAACTCATTTTACAATACGAAGGAAGTTGAGAAAAATCAGTGATTTCGGCCATATAGCTTTGACTTGTCTTGTCATTTTTGGTTTTCCTAATATTGTTTTTATTGATAGAAAATGAGATTGAAATATTAATAGACAAGCTATTGATATATAAGGATTTATCACAAAGATTGATTAAACGGCATATAGAAGGAGTCTGTTATGAACTTAAAGCAACTTCAATATTTTACGAAATTGGCGGAAACGGAACATTACCGGAAGGCTGCGGAAGCCCTGTATATTACGGAGCCCAGCCTTAACCGAGCCGTTCGGGAAATGGAAAAAGAGCTGGGAATTCAGCTCTTTGAAAAACGGGGACGAAATATTTTTTTGAATAAGTACGGTCATCTTTTTTTGCCTTATGTGAAACGCTCTCTGCAGGAACTGGAACGCGGCGTTGATTTGATGAAAGCTTATACGCGCCCGGATCAGGGAAAAATTACGCTGGGATTTATTTATACCATGGGTTATACTTTGGTGCCGGAAATGATTACTCAATTTCAGGCCATTGACGGTAATGGCGGCATTACCTTTGACTTCCATCAAGGGACGACGGCAGCCCTGATTAAAGAGTTAAAAGAGGAAAAAATCGATGCCGCTCTCTGTTCTTCCGTTGAAAACGAACCGGACGTCCTCTTTTATCCCGTGGCCGAAGAAGAATTGGTCGTAGCCGTCCCCAAGGGGCACCCTTTGAGCAACCGTGGCTCTGTCTCTTTAAAAGAACTGGAACCGTATCCTCTTATCGCCTTCGATAAGAGCAGCGGCTTAAACGAGATGATCAATAAACTCCTCGACCAGGCTCAGGTTCATTTAAAGACCGCCTGCCATGTAGAAGAAGACAACGCCATGGCCGGCTTTGTAGCGGCCGGCTATGGCGTTGCCATTTTACCTGATTTCTATACACTTCAATATTATAATCTCGATCGGATACCTATTGCGGATTCTTTTGAACGGCGGTATCTCTTTTTGGCTCTCCTGCGCCAATCCCAGGTATTGCCCGTCGTAGAACGGTTCCGGAATTTTCTCCTGTCCCGCTGGCAGCGGGGAGCCATCTGAGTCAGTCCTCGATGCGGTGGAGGTCACCGACGATGAAGATGAAGGAGAAGACGCCAATGGCGGCGACGCAGCCGACAAATATCATGGCGCCGACGAATGATCCCGTCGCTTGGACGATAAAGCCGATGACGATGGGCGTAATGATGCCGGCTAAATTGCCGATGAAGTTGAAGACGCCGCCGGCAAGGCCTACGGAATGGGCCGGTGCCACGTCGCCGACAGTACTCCAGACGATGGCAGCCATGCCTTGACCGAAGAAGGCCAGGGCCATGACGATGATGATGGCATTGAGAGAGTCGAAATAATTAGCCGTCATGATGGTCATCGAACAGAGGAGACCGCAGATGATGGGCAGTTTTCTAGCTTTTGAAAGGGAACTGCCGCGGCGCAGCATGGAGTCAGACCAGTAGCCGCCGAGGAGGACACCGATAAGGGCACCGACGTAAGGAATGATGGCGTAGATGCCGGCTTTTAATAAGGGCAGGTTTTTTGCCATGATCAGATACGTAGGAAACCAGGTTAAAAAGAAAAACATCGTACTGGCATTGGAAAACTGTCCTAAATAAATCCCCCAGAGTTGGCGGTGTTTAAATAATTCTGCGATTTGAGACCAGGTAATCTTTTGTTTTTCCGCGGCTGTACTGCCAAGGCCGCCGCCTTGGCGGATATAGTCCAATTCAGCTTGGTTGGCACCGGAATCGGGACCGGGTTCGCGGTAGAGAAAGAACCAACCGAGGCTGGCGACGATGCCGATAAAGCCGGTGATGTAAAATATTTCCCGCCAGCCGTAGGTTTCTAAGATCCAAAATAAAACGGGCGTTAAAAAGGCCAGACCGATGAATTCGCCGGCTGTATAAATCGAGGTTGCCGTCGCCCGTTCATGTGACGGGAACCAGGCTGCGACGACGCGGCTGTTAGTCGGAAAGGCCGGGGCTTCAGCAGCGCCGATAGCCATGCGGATGCCGAAGAGGGAGGCAAAGGACCTCCCAAGACCCATGAACATCGTGAATAAGGACCATAAGAATAACGATGCCGTATAGACGATGTGAGAGCCAAATCGTTCGATGACCCAACCGCCGGGGATCTGCATCAGCCCGTAAGACCAGGAAAAGGCAGAGAATAAAAGGCCCATGGTGGCGGCGCTGAATCCGAGTTCATCACTCATGCTGGAGGCTGCGACGGCCATGTTGGTCCGGTCCAGGTAATTGATGGCTGTGAGAATAAATAAGAGAAACAGCATGAACCAGCGTTTCTTCGTTTTCTTAGGACGTAAGTTCGTCATATATGATCATCCCTTCGAATTGTTAAAATATTCACATATGATACTGTGCCGATAAGCAAGTATGTATCTATTTTAAACAAGAAGGTCGACGGGTACTATTACTTATTTTATATATATTGATATATATATACTATTGATTTAGCGGTTAGCCTAAAAAAAGCAGGCATACGAAGGATCGTGCTTCGCATACCTGCTTTTAGAGACATTTTTATTTTTCGTCCATGATGGCGACAGGGCCGCGGTCACCGGTTCGTATGCGGACCGCATCTGCCAGGGGATAAATGAAAATCTTACCGTCACCGGGCTTACCTGTTTTGCAGACCCTTTCAGCGACTTCGACGACTTTGTCGACGGGAACTTCGCAGACGACGGTCTCTACTTTGATACCCGGCAGGAGGTTGATGTTGTAACGCTGACCGCGATAGACTTCGACGTAGCCTTTTTGAAGGCCGCAGCCGAAGACCTGACTGACGGTCATGCCCATGACGCCGATTTTGTTCAAGGCTTCTTTTAAATCTTCCAGTTTACTGGGACGGGTAATGATTTCTATTTTAGTAAGGGTATGTTCTTCCATCTCTATCACCTCTATATCGTATGGCTGTTTACGCCGGCCTGGTTTACGACAGCAGCATGGCCTAAGGCTGTATTGTCTAAGGGAGAGGTCTGAACCCCTTCAAAGGGGCTCCCGGCGGTGATGGCGTAATTGTAACCCTGTTCGCCGTGTTCGCCAATATCGAGACCGGCAATTTCTTCTTCTTTATCGGCCCGGACGGTCATGAACAGGCTGATGACTTTAAAGATAATGAAGGTGCCTGCGATGGCAAGAGCGTAGGCGACGACCGTAGAAATGAGCTGAGCGGTCAGTAATTCACTGCTGCCGTAGAAGAGGCCGTCGGCACCGGCAGGGTTGACGTCTGTCGTCGCCCAGAGCCCCGTTGCGATGGAGCCCCAAGTACCGCCGATGCCGTGAATCCCGAAGGCATCGAGGGAATCGTCATAGCCGAGTTTGGTCTTGACGACGGCGACCGCGACGTAGCAGATAACGCCGCCGACAGCCCCGATAATGAGGGCCGGAAGGGGAGCGACGAAGCCTGCTGCCGGGGTGATGGCGACGAGGCCTGCGATACATCCGGAAGCGGCACCGAGGATGGTCGGTTTCCCTTGGACACGCCATTCCACAGCGACCCAGGCGACGGTGGCAGCAGCGGCAGCGGCCTGAGAGGTGATAAAGGCGTTGGCGGCCAATTCGTTGGCTCCGAGGGCACTTCCGGCATTGAAGCCGAACCAGCCGAACCAGAGAAGGGCGGCGCCAAGGACGGTCATCGGAAGATTATGAGGAACCATAGGCCTCTTCCCGTATCCGTAGCGACGGCCTAAGAGGACGCAGAGCGTAAGGCCGGAGACACCGGAGAGAATGTGGATGACCAGACCGCCGGCGAAGTCAAGGGCGCCGAGTTTAGCGAGGAAGCCGCCGCCCCAGACCCAATGAGCCATGGGATTATAAATGAAGAGGGCCCAGAGCAGGATGAAGACGACGAAGGCGTGGAACTTCATGCGTTCGGCAAAAGCACCGGTAATGAGGGCCGGCGTGATGACGGCAAACATGCACTGGAAGGCGACGAAGGCCAGTTCCGGAATCGTTCCGTTGTCGAGAACAGTCATGCCGACTCCGGTGAGGCCGATTTTATCAAGAGATCCGATGAAGCCGTGAATGTCGGTACCGAAGGTCATGGCATAGCCGATGAGAATCCATTCGACAGAAATCATGGCGACGATGAAGAAGCTCTGCATAATCGTTGCCAATACGTTTTTATTGCGGACCATGCCGCCGTAGAAGAAGCCCAGGCCCGGCGTCATGAGAAAGACGAGGGCGGCACTGATGAGTACCCAGGCCGTGTCGCCCGGGTCTATCGTTCCCGGTGCCGATGCAAAAGCCGTTGGCGCTGCTGCGAAAAGACAAGGCAGCAGGACCGATAAACGGGACCATAATTGTTTCATATTCTTAGCCTCCTGACCCATAAAAAAAGATGCCTCTCCCGATGGTTCCATCGAGAAAAAGACATCGTTGTCTACTGTTCTATTGGGATTATCTTCAGAATATGAAAAGCCCAAGGGATAAAAAATTATCACCTTGGGCTTCATTGCCGGCTTCTATTCTGTTGATGAACTTATTATAAAAGCAAAACGTTAAGCTGTCAATAAAAATACTGAAATTTATTTTACAAAACTTATATTTTATCTAAAAAGATAATATCATAATGGGAATCATATTAAACAAATAAAATATGCCCTAAGAAAATATAAAAGGTCAGCGATATGGCGCTGAGGGCCGTTGTGTTCATGACAATCTGCGTCGCATAGTCCGGATTGTTATCGAATTCGATGGCGAATAAGGCCGTATTGACGGCTGTAGGGATAGCGCAATAGATAAGGAATACCGTCGCACTGACAGCCGTAAAGGTGCCGGGGCGAAAGGCGTTGGCACCATAAATCATGGCCAGCCCCAGTAAGGGGAGGGCGGTCATCTTTAAAATGCTTACGATCCAGACATCCTTGTCGAGCCAATGAATCTTGGTCTGAGACAATTGAGCGCCGATGCTGACCATAGCTAAGGGAAGGATGGCCTTGCTGGACATGTCCATGATGGGCCACAAGAAGAAGTTTTCGGCATCCCAGCCGATGTTGCGGGCTAACAAAGATGCGGCCAATACGTACAGCAACGGCATGCGGAACATGACGGCCAGCGTGTCCCTGGCGGTCAACTTACCGCGGCCGGCCTGATAGAGACCGAGGGTATTAAGGGAAACGCTCTGAAGCATGAATATGATGATTTGCACGACCATGGCTTCGGCAAGGTACGGCGTCTGTCCGTTTACGACGAAGGGATCGTGAGAAAAGACGAGGATGATAAGCGCGACGCCGAGATTACCCGTATTGTTAAACATAAAGGCATTGCGGCACGATTCCAACATGGCGGCATCATAGTGGCGGATACGGCCGACGATATTGGCTATGACGAAACAGAGGACCATGAAGATGGCGATGGCAGCGATGATGTTGACGCTCGTTTCGGGGAACTGAGTCGTATAGATGTTGGTAAAAAGGAAACTGGGAATGACTAAGTAGAACATCAATTTCGATAAGGTTTTTACGTCGAGATGGAATTTCTTATCGAGAAAATATCCTAAGAGAACGAGAAAGAAAATCGGAAGCATCGTATGTTCAATGATGAACCAGAAGACCATGAGTCATATCACTCCTTATTATATGGATACTCCCTCATTATACTATGGATATGTAATTATACAATGCCAAAATGAATTCAATAGCTTTCGAAGTAATAGACGATGTGAAGCAGGGTTTCGCACATATACTTCAAGGCGTTGCTGTCCCAGTGGAAGTCCGGTGAATGGCCGCTGACCGGAGCATCGCCGTAGACGCCGACATAATAAAAGGCACTGGGGACGGCCTCGCTGAAATAGGCAAAATCTTCAGAACCGGCGCCGCGTTTCAAGGCCACTACGTTGACCCGATCGGCACAGTGCTGCTGCAGGATATGGGTAACTTTATCGGTAACGCCGTCGTCGTTGACACAGACCGGGGAGAAGGGGACGACGTCCAAATCGAAGAAACCGCCATAGGTGGTGGTTACATTTTTCAAAATCTGTTCCAGAGCATCGAGGATGATGCGCCGTTTTTCTTCGTGATACGTCCGGAGGGTCCCTTTTAAAACGGCTGTTTCGGGGATGACGTTAGGATTGTGGCCGGCCTGGAACTGGCCGAAGGTGAGG
The DNA here is from genome assembly GCF_001682955.1 of Megasphaera sp. DISK 18. NCBI lineage: Bacteria > Bacillati > Bacillota > Negativicutes > Veillonellales > Veillonellaceae > Megasphaera > Megasphaera sp. DISK 18. The sequence continues at coordinate 2,953 of NZ_LUGJ01000027.1, read as the reverse complement.
ACGATGCCGTCGCCGTCAGCATAGCGGTTGTAGACGAAGTTTTGAATCAATTGGATAATGTCGACGCCCATCTGGATCGGGCTGATGCAGGCTGACGGCTGGGAGCCGTGTCCGCCTTTGCCGTGGAGGGTGATCGTGAAATCGTCACAAGAAGACGCGATTTCGCCGCGGCCGATGCCGACATAACCCTTGGGGAGACTGCCGGCCACATGCAGGCCCAAGGCATAGTCGACAGGCGGCAGGTTGAGGATACCGGCATCGATCATGCGGGCGGCGCCGCCGTTGCCTTCTTCGGCCGGCTGAAAAGCCAGACGGATGGTGCCGCGAAGGCAGTCTCGATGCTTATTGAGAATTTTGGCGACACCTAATAAGTTGGCTGCATGACCATCGTGGCCGCAGGCATGCATGACTCCTTCTACGAGGGATGAATAAGGGCAGTCGTACTTTTCGGTCAGCGGCAGGGCATCGATGTCGGCTCGCAAGAGGACGACCGGTCCGGGAAGGGCCCCGTGTATCAGGCCTGTGACTCCTGTACCGGCGATGATTCGCACGTCTTCAATACCCATCAGGGATAATTCTTGAAAAATCGTCTTGCATGTATCGAATTCTTTTTCGCTTAATTCCGGGTGGGCATGGAAATATTCTCTCATTTCCATCATATAAGGCAAGGTTTTGCGTACTGCTTCGTGAATATTGAATGTCGGTCTATAGCTGTCGTTCATAAGCCGCTCCTCCTTCCGTTTTTCTATATTATGTATATATTTCTATAATAAAGCCTGAAATCCTGCCATGGGAGCGGATTTTTTGGCTCATTCTGCTTCGAAAGGTCTATATATTTATATTATATATATCCTTATTATACGAAACAACCGGAGCCTGTGGTATAATTTTCACAGTGAATCAGAAAGGGATGTGAGTATGATGCATGGTGATACACGGTTGGAAGCGGCGCTAAAGGTTTTGAACCATTGGCCTCGATTTCGGCTGCAGCTTTTTTTAGAAGGCATTTTAGTCGGCTTATTGTCGGGGACGGTTATCAGTTTTTTTCGCTGGGGCTTGGAAACGGGAACTCTGTGGCGACAGTGGTTTTATGCCAATGTTTTGAGCCGGGGTGACATTTCTGTTCACGCGGCTTGGTTTGCGCTGCTGCTGGCGGCAGCTTTGTTATTATGGCGCTTGGGGATTTATGAACCACAAGCTGGCGGCAGTGGGATTCCTCAAATTAAAGGTGTCATTTTGGGCGTCCTGCGCCTGCGCTGGCTGCGAGTACTTTGGGTTAAGCTGGTCGGTGGTATCGTCGGCATCGGACTGGGCTTGTCTTTAGGACGTGAAGGGCCGTCGATTCAGATCGGTTCCGTGACAGCTCAAGGGTTGAGCCGAGCCTTTGGGCGGACGCGGATGGAGGAACGGTACCTCATCACAGCCGGCGCCAGCGCCGGGCTGGCAGCGGCTTTTAATGCGCCCTTGGCAGGAGTCATGTTTGCCTTGGAAGAGCTTCATCGCAACTTTTCCGGCGTCGTTTTGGCACCGGCTATGGCGGCGGCATTGATGGCGACTATGGTCAGTCGCTACCTCTTTGGACGAGAACCTGTTTTTCATTTCGGAATCTTGCCGCACTTTCCCCTGCGCTATATGTGGCTGGCCGTGATTTTAGGAATTATTGTCGGAATTGCCGGGGTAATATTTAATAAAGGATTACTAAATATCCATTATTTTTATGAACTTCCCATCTTTCGCAATCGTTATATGCCCATTGCCTTTGCCTTACTCATGGCCGGGGTGTTGGGGTATGTTTTTCCCGACGTCCTCGGCGGCGGCAATGAGTTGGTTAATGCCCTGTATACCCTGCCGCTGTCGCTTCAGTTATTTGCCCTCCTGCTGATCGGAAAATTTCTGTTCACCCTTATCAGTTACGGCTGCGGCGTTCCCGGCGGTTTCTTTTTGCCCATGTTGGTCTTAGGCGCCCTGACCGGCGGTATGGTGGGAATTATTTTCATTCAGATGGGGCTCATTTCATCGTATTACTTGTCGAACATCGTCGTTATTTCCATGGCAGCTTTTTTTGCGGCCTCCGTTCAGTCACCGGTTACAGGGACTATTCTCATTATGGAAATGACCGGCTCGTATGAACACCTGTTAGCTTTATGTACTGCCTCCTTGGTGGCCCTCGTCGTGGCCCAGTTCTTTCGGGGGGAACCGATTTATGAAGTGCTGCTCCGGCGGAGCCTGGCCAAGCATAAACCTGCCTTATCGTCGAGTGAACGGCGAAACCTCTTGGAATTGACCGTCGTCAGTGGAAGTCAGGCCGATGGAAAATATATCGGCCGCATTGCCTGGCCGTCTCATACGGTCATTGTTGACGTAAAGCGAGGCAGCGGCGACATCATACCGGATGGCGAGACTTGTCTACGAGCAGGGGACTACCTCTATGTGCTGACTGACTCTGTCGAAGGTGCCCAATCTATAAGAAATATTGTGGAGAAAACAGGTAGTGAAGATATGTAAAAATGTATAATAATTATAGAAAAATAGGACTAGGTACTAAAAAATATCCGTCATACTTGAGTATTAAGGCACATATGATGTTTCGGAAACGATTAGAATGGAGAATAAAACAATCAAAAAGTAGGTTTAAGTATCCATTTTTTTGACTTATGGTGATGAGTTTGCTATAATTCAGGACGTACTTGAGATTGTATTCATTCGAAGAGGTGGTTTTTTGCGAAATCGTATTTTGAAACATCGTATGTTGATATTAGTGACAATGATCTTTGTATTTGCATTTTCGTCTTTGGCTTGTGCAAGTGTACAAATGGGAATGAAAGGCTCTGTCGTACAGAGTGTTCAATATATGCTTCAAGATGCGGGCTATTTGTCCGGTAGTGCAGATGGTGATTTTGGTGCTCAGACGCAGCAGGCTGTCGTACAGTTCCAGACAGACCATGGTCTGTCT
>NZ_LUGJ01000026.1:0-18875 GCF_001682955.1 Megasphaera sp. DISK 18 | reverse complement strand
CTTGACGGGTAGCAGTTCAGGGTTGCGTGCGGTCTTTTTATATGCCAAGGTTAGAACAATTTTTCATAGAGGAAGCGAATATCGTCGAGAGACAATTCTTTGCAGTTGTTGACCAAGAGTCGGGTCTGCTGGCTTCCGGCCTTGACCAGAAAATCAAGGTCTTCTTTTTTAACGCCGAATTCTTCCAATTTAGTCGGAATCTGAACTTTTTCTACGACATCTTTGATTTCGGAAATGATGTAGTCCGCTTTAGCATCTGCCGTTTCAGCGTATTTTTCCGGATAGACAGCATCGCAAAGGGCAGCCAGTCGATCCGTGCAGGCATCCTTATTGAATTCCATGACATGGGCAAAGAGGATGGCATTGGAAACACCATGGGCAATGTGATATTTCCCGCCCAAGGGGTAGGACAAGGCATGAACGGCCGTCGTCCCCGAGCCGGTAATGGCCACGCCGCCATAAAAGGCACCGATAAGCATTTCCGTTTTGGCGTCCATGTCAGATCCATCTACAAAGGCCTCCCGGATGTTGTGGAAAATTTTCTTCGCCCCTTCAACGGCATAGGTATCGCTCAAAATCGTCGCTTTCTTCGATGTGAAGCATTCTACAACATGGGCTAAGGCGTCGACACCGGTAGCTGCCAAAACCTTCGGCGGCAGATGACGGATCATTTCGGCATCTAAGATGACATAGTCGGGAATCATGCAGTTATTGACAATCCCCTGTTTCGACTGTTCTTCCGGAATGGCGACAATCGAATTACAAGTTGCTTCAGAACCGGTACCGCACGTCGTCGGAATCATCAGCGATTTGATGTATTTCTTGGCAATCGTCGGGTCCTTAAGCAAATCGCGGACACCGTATTCGGCACCGATAACGATGCTGGCCAACTTCGCCGCATCCATGACGCTGCCGCCGCCGACACCGATGACCAAATCGATATTGGCTTGGCTGACTTCGGCAATGACGCGTTCAACCTCCTGATAAGACGGTTCTGTCGCCAAATCATCAATGACCGTCAGCTTCAAAGAAGAGCAAATTTCTTCGACTCGTTTCGTAAGACCTGCGCCGCGAACGCCTTTATCCGTAAAGAGAAGGACGGACTGCGCCTTTTCTCGCTGTAATACTTCACTGATTTTTTCAACACTGCCGGGACCTGCATAAACGACGCCCGGAATCGTCAATTGGCATTGTTTCATGTTTATTACCTCCACCTTTTATACTTATTTAAAACGGAAAATATAAACTCTTAAACCGAAGATTTCCATTAACGATCGTAGCTTGTGGCATAATCATTTTTTCACCATCAAACTCTTCTCCCATTCTATTTTTTAAATGGAATGGGCGATCTTCTACACTGAATATCGTTACATTACCGTTTGCACCAGACTTTAATGTACCAATCCCCCACGGCAGTTTATGAATTTTTGCTGGGCTAAAAGTGCATGCAGTGACAACATCCATTAACGGCAATCCTAAATTCAGCCATTTCGACAAAACCACAGGAAGCCCCCATAACATATTATTAAACAAACCATTCTTAGTAATATCCGTCGAGATAATATCGGGATAAAATCCTTGTTCTATTGCAGGATAAATGACCCTATAGCAGTGGTTGATTCTTGCATCCGCTGAATCAAAATATACACCGCGTTTCCTTGCATTAAAAACAGCTTTATTAATCTTTCCATCTTCATCAATAATGGTATTCTGCTTTCCCTGATAAATATGGCAAACAACATCCCCCGGTCGCAACTTATTTACAATATCTTCCATTGTGCTCGCTGCATTAGTAACATGTAAAGTAATTGAACATTTCAACTTTTCAGCTAATTCAATGGTTTTATCCAAAACAATCGGACCAAAAGGTTCTACGACCTCTTCACCATATCTTAATTTCAAACCTCTTGCATGAATAGGATCTGCTTGAAAAATGCGACGAAGCCCTTCTTCATCAAAATATCTGGGATCGACGTTTTCAGGATAGCTTTCAGTAATTTGCCCTGACGTAGAAACATTCACTGAATAGAAAATATTTAAATAACAATTATCCACCACATTTCGTTTGAAAATAGGCCAATTTCCGACACCCGAGCTGCCTCCATCAATGGCACTGGTAATGCCCATTGGAATCAAATTTAAATCAGCATCAAAACCAGGTTCGGTTCCTTCTTTAAATACATGTACATGAGAGTCAACCCATCCGGGACTAACATAATAACCCTCCGCATCAATTTCATCTTTGACATTATAAATTACGTCCGGATCATAGTCTACAATCTTGCCATTACATATAGCAATGGATCGCTTAGAAATCTTTCTATCATCTGGATCAATAACATTACCATTTTTAATTAAAACATCTATTGTTTCAGCCATCATGTTTCGCTCCTTTTCATTAATAAAACATCCTCTCCAGCCCCTTCAAACAAGAAGTCGCCGGAGAGGCGTTTATGGCAAACTACATTAAGCTAAAGTGTACTACGCTTCAACACCAATTTTCTTTTTAAAGTTAATGAGTAAGGAAAACAGTCCAATGCCAATACCGAAGCAAGCAAACAATACGAGTGCTAAGAAATAAGATCCCGTGGAACCAACAATTGCCCCAATGATTAAAGGAATAATAGCTCCGCCAATATTGCCTACACAGTTCATGCAGCCACCAACAGTACCAATATTTTCACGCTGTGCTAATGCAGCCGGAACTGTCCAGTACAAGCACCCAGACCATTTTTGGAAGAATAATGCGACAGTAATGCAGCCAATAGCCATGTAAAGCGAGTCAGACTGACTGAGCAACAACATGGCACCGCCTGTCATAACCCCGATTAATAATAAGTTGTAATGCATAATCTTATTATAGTGTTCTTTCCCAAATTTTCTTTTCAAAGTATCCGTAATCGTACCACCTAATAAACCGCCAAGCACACTAACGCCATAGATGATAAATAAAGCTCCGCCCAATCCTTTAATATCTAAATGATGTACAGTTGCTAAATACATTGGTCCCCAGGTCATCAGACCATAGGCAATGGCATTACCGCAAGTGAACCCAAAGCACATTCCCCAAAAATCTTTATGCATAAAATATGTCGTTAAACGCACCTTGACTTTTGTAGCAACACTGTCGGCCTGATTGGCTTTCCATTCTTCTTCCAGTGCATTTTTAATATAATCACGTTCAGCTTGATTAACCCGCTTATTTGTATCCGGTGTCGACATTAACCGTCGACCACAAATAATAACAATAACAGCAGTTAAAGCCCCAATGGCAATCAAAGCCTCTCTCCATCCATCTAACCAAAGAACAAACAAGGCAACTAACGGCGCCCCAAAAGCATTCCCCAAAGAGGACCCGACATCAACGAGCGCACTTCCTCTGGAGCGTTCCGTAACAGGAAGCCATATAGATTGCAGCTTAGCGCCTGCTGGATAAATAGGTGCTTCAGAAATACCTAGCAAAACGCGAATGAACATAAAGAGTTTACTACTACTTAAAATCCCTGTAATGGCTTGAAATATCCCCCAGCATAAACCGCCAATCAGCAAAATCTTACCCGGTTTAAATCTGTCACAAAGCCATCCACAAGGAATCTGCATCAATGCATATCCCCAAAAAAATGCACTTAAAATAGCGCCAACAACTTCTGGTGAAAAGTTCAATTCTTCTTGAATCTGAGGCATACATACGGAAATAACGGCACGGTCAATGTAGTTGATAGTACAAATAATAGCTAACATAAAAAATATATTCCAGCGTGCGTTAGTTTTTTTCATCATTTCTTCCATTTATAAGTCACACCTTCCTTATTATTAAATATAGAATTAAATATAGAATTAACTATTGTTTTTCATTTGGTGTGGCCAGATCAACGTGCTATACTATTGGTATAGCATGAATTATTGCATAACACGAGGACGCCCATTCTCAAAAAATGCAATGTTTTCATGCTTTTTGCTATATATGCAGCAGTATAGATCAGCCTTTTACTTGTTCCATCGCTTATGGTCGTATGCTTTGGGATTGCATACCTTATCCCACTTTTGACCGTTTATAACAGCTACCGTTCCTTCTGCCGCCAGAGTTGCAACACCTGAAGCCGCTTCTCGCGTCTGTCCTGCCATATGAGGAGTAACAACGATATTATCATGATGGAAAATAGGATCTGCCGGATCAATCGGTTCATGTACAACAACATCAGTCCCGGCACTGTGAATCCAGTTTTCATCCAAGGCTTTATTCAGCGCAGCTTCGTCAACGATACCGCCGCGAGCACAGTTTATGAGAATACCGTCTTTTTTCATCATCTTCAATTCAGCTTCCCCAATCATATTCCGCGTTTGCGGCGTCAGCGGTGTATGGATGGAAACGACATCGGATTCCTTTAAGATATCATGCATATCTTCACGATATCCATAGCCTTGTTCCTCAACCGCTTCTCGCTTAATAAACGGATCGTAAACCAAGACTTTCATGCCAATCCCGGCAGCCATGCCGGCAAAAATACTTCCGATATGGCCGTAGCCCAACAAGCCGAGTGTTTTTCCGCCTAATTCATAGGCTTTATAGGAGCTGCGAATGCCAAAGTTACCGTTACGCATTTCTTTGTCACTGCGAATCATATCTTTAGCGCAGGCAAACATCATTGCCATCGCATGTTCTGCAACAGAACGACTATTGGCGCCCGGGGCAATGACGACGGGAATTCCGAGTTCCGTTGCTGCTTCGACATCGACATCGTCAACGCCGACACCGGGTCGTCCAATAACTTTTAAATTCGGGCACTGTTCCATCGTTTCCCGATCAATAGAACCGATTCGAATGATAACACCATCAGCATCTTTCAATTCCGGAAGCATGACTTTCGGGTCGCCGCTATTTGTAATAACGACCTCTACACCGGCCTTTTCAAGAACAGCCATGCCATCGTCGTGCAGACGATGTGAAATTACAACTTTAGCCATGAATTACATCTCCTTACGTCAATTATTCATACAGTTTAAAAACATCTTCCAAGGCCTTTTTAATAGCCGGATCCGTGCAGTTCGACGGTTGACGAGCCGGACCTACGTGATAACCGCGCATGTTCACCGCAAGTTTTACGACAGAGTTCGGATTCCCCATCTGCATGACGTTTCGGAAAGCGCGAATTTTCTTCTGCGATTCGTTAGCTTTTTCGATGTTGCCTTCTTTCCAGTAGTTATAGATGCTGACCATCAGTTCGGGGAAGACATTGGAGCAACCGGAAATGGCGCCCGTGCCGCCTGCCATGAGTGCCCAAAGAATCAGGGAATCACTGCCGGCCAGTACATTGAGACGAGGATCGGTATTTTCAATATATTTCAGCATATTATCGAAGTTGCCGCTCGAATCTTTAATACCGATGATATTTTCATATTTTGCTAAGGTTTTAACCGTCTTCCAGTCAATGGCGTTACCCGTTCTTGCCGGAATGTTATACAACAGAATCGGCAGGTCAACGGCTTCCGCGACAGCGCTGAAATGTTCGATCAAGTCAGCCTGAGAAGCTTTTACAAAGTACGGCGTGATGATGGACAGGCAATCGATACCTCCCATCTGCTGCACAGCCTTCGACATTTCGATTGTTTCTTTCGTCGTAACGCAGCCTGTACCGGCGTAAACGGGGACCCGACCTTGAACGGCTTCCACAGCAGCTTCAATGATTTCCAATTTTTCTTTGAAAGAAAACGCATAGAACTCACCGTTCGTACCTAAGGGGAAAATACCATGGACGCCGGCTTTAATCAGATGATCGATGAACGCCTGGTATTCCTTTTTGTTAAATTCTTCGTTTTCTGTCAACGCCGTAACGACGGGGGTAATTAAGCCTTCTGCTTTAAACATAATATATTCGCTCCTTTGTACATCTATATAGAAATTTAATGATCTGCAAAACATTTTCCTAAGTCGACGGCATAACACATACTGTCTGCCTTGGCAATGCCCTTGCCGGCAATGTCAAAGGCCGTACCATGGTCGACGGACGTCCGAATGATGGGAAGTCCTAAAGTGACATTGACACCGGAATCAAAGGCCACCAGCTTCATCGGAATATGTCCTTGGTCGTGATACATGGCAACGACAATATCGTAAACACCGCGGTAAGCTTTCAGGAAAACCGTATCCGGTGAAACCGGTCCGTCCACGCAAAGTCCTTCTTTCTTTGCTTCTTCAATAGCCGGTATGATTTCATCAATATCTTCACGTCCGAAGATCCCGGCTTCCCCACTGTGCGGATTGAGTCCGGCAACGGCAATTCTCGGTTCCGTAACGCCTAACTGTTTCATCGCACCATCAGCCAAATGGATACATTCCAAAATTCTGGCTTTCTTTGCTCGATTACAAGCTTCTCGCAGAGAACAGTGCGTCGATACATGAACGACCGACATCTTTTCACTCCAAAGCATCATGGTATAGGCTTTGGTGCCCGTAAGGGTTGCAAAGATTTCCGTATGACCGTCAAATTGATGCCCGCCTTTATGAAGCGCTTCTTTATTTAAAGGCGCCGTCGTGACGACTTTGATGTCACCTTTCAAAGCATCGGCAATAGCCCTTTCGATATATCGGTAAGCAGCATCTCCGGCAACGGGAGAAACCTTTCCGATTTCAAAATCTTTTCCGATGGCCAAGTCTATAACAGAGATAACATTAATCTTTCCCGGCTGAAATTCTTGAATATTCTGAATACGTACCAGCGGCGTCGTCAAGCGGAGCTGTTGGTGGTAGTATTGGAGTACATCATAGCTGCCGTAGATCAATACAGACTGCTGATACTCTTTTTTAGCATCTATGGCTTTGAGCGAAATCTCCGGTCCGATTCCGGCCGGATCCCCCATGGTGATGCCCACAAATTTATTTGCCACTGTATCTCCTCCTTTATCACAACATCGTTGTTTCGTTATGTTGTTATGTGTTTATTTTTGTTGTTTAAATTATATTTCACTTGTTCGAATAAGTCAACAACTTTTTATAATGTCAACAATGCCTATTTATCATTGTTTTTTCTTTTTAATTTGCTGAAAATTCTTAAAAAGCAATTGCTAAGGCTAGATAGTCAGTAGCTTTATCCCCATTTATCCGCTTCTTTAAATCATGATATTTTAACATAATAGAACAGATAAGAACAAAAAAAGCCATTAGAATAGGCAACATTCCTTACCTATTCTAATGGCTTTTAACGATTTCTATGCACCGAAAATTCACGGCTCCGGCAGATATCTTAAAGATTCTATACAATTGTAAATATCTTTTTCCGTTCCAAAGGCTCCGGCCTTGGTCACAATGGGCAGGCCATTTCGAACACCGCCCAACAGTCTCCCTTGAACAAAACCGGGCACAAGTTCCCGTTCAATCCGGGATCCGTGTGCTGCCAACCGGCGTGTGACAGCAATGGCCGTATCTCCGCCCGTCAAAAACAGTCCGCTCACGGCGGCATCCTTTAAAATAGCCGTCACCAGTTGACTCAAGGTTTGTTTCGTAAACTCGGCCAGCGTATCCGTAGAAAGCCCCTTTTCACGGCCATAGGCAGCAAAATCTTCGTACGCCTGACGGCAGTCCGCTCCCGTCAAAATGACATTATGACCTTCCTGTAAACGTGAGACAACCGATTGTATAACGTCACCGGTGCACGGCTTTTCATAAAGTTCTTTCATATCCAAAGAAACGATACTCACTCCCTTATCTCGACAGTATGCAATCTGCGCCATCGTCTTGCTGCTAATGCTGCCGATGACTGCCAATACCGGAAGACTCCGGCAACTGACCTGTAATATCCCTTGAGCCAGTCCGGCTGAACCGATCCAAAGGATTTTCTTTCCCGTCTTCATCGCTGCCCGGGCAATATTCTCCAACTGAGACTGTTCCCGGGTATCAAAAGAATAGGCTCGTCCCGTCAAATCAACTTCACCGTCGACAACAGGACCGCAGTCATAGTGGTGTACGGGCTGTCCCAGGCAGGCAGAGAGGATTTTCTGAATATCATCGTCCTCGAGTGGATTTCTCGGATCTCGGGCAATTTCCGTATCGAGGAGCGGCACGCCATGAACACAGAGACGACCTCGTTCTACCGTCCGCCCCTGCGCAGGATAGGCCGGTGCAAAAATAATGAGTTCCGGCTTATAAACGTCGACAGCAGCCCGAATCTCTTCTTGTAAATGACCGCGTAAGGTTGAATCGACCTTTTTATACAGAAAACGGCATCCCCCTCGCTGCTCGACGCAGGACAAGGCCGTGTAAACGCGATGATACGCTTCATCTTCCGAAACAACTCGGCTTTCACAATCGATAGACAAGCTGGTTTCATCATCTTGAATCTGATTTATATCTAAAATGACATCGACGGGAACCCCTTTTCGGCACAGTTGGACTCCCGTATCATTGGCTCCCGTAAAATCATCGGCTACGATGACAAATGGATGCATAATACCACCTCACTAAACAGGGATAAAGGTTACATGATGTTCGTCAAACAAACTCTGTTCTTCGGCTGTCGCCGTATAATCGCTAATGAGCACATCCATTTCCCATAAGTCGAGAATATAATAGAGTTTATGTTTTTTAAATTTAGAGTGATCGGCAAGGAGGACCACCTTATCGGACGCCTGCAAACAAGCTCGTTTAACATCAATTTTTTCAGCATTGGCCGTCATGATTCGCCAGTCCGGCGTAATGGCCTGTGTCCCAAAAAAACAGATATCGAAGTGCATGGTCTGCACCATATTGGTCGCCAAAACACCGCAGGTCGAATTGGATTCGACGTCAATATGACCGCCCAAAAGAATGACGTATACCCCTAAAACCGGTGTCAAAACTTGTGAAATGGCTAAGTCATTGGTGACAACGGTCAAATTCTCCCAATGCTGCTTGGCCATTAATTCAGCTAACTCAAAATTCGTCGTTCCGGCATCCAAATAAATGCTCATCGACGATTCTATCATGGGCAGGGCTGCGGCTGCCATCTTTCGCTTTTCATCGATATGGACCAATTTTCGATTCCGATACGTGGCATCCTTTACGGATGATTCCACTAAAACAGCTCCGCCATGACTCTTTTCAACGAGCCCTCCTTCTTCTAAATGCTGTAAATCCCGACGAATCGTCATCGTCGTTACGTCCAGTTGTTGTGCTAAGTCGTTTACAGTAACGGCTTTACTCTTATACAATTCATTTAAAATAAATTGCCGTCGTTCTGCCGGTAGCATATCCTTCACCTCATGTTCATCTTTACATAGTTCTCTCACAATTCGTTGTTTATATTTGTTGTTTTGTGTTATTTAATTATATCAAGAGGAAAAAGAAGCGTCAAGAAGGAAAACATAGCAAAACAGACCTCGCACAAAAAGTATGATATGCTCCCCCCCTTGGGTAGACATGAGAAATAATAAAATCGCATGTTTCTTGAAGAGGAGCATATCATTTACACGATTTCACTGAAGCAGCTTATTTTTTATGCCCGCATATATTTCGTTCCCCGTCCCACCCCAGTCTTGCGTATGGCCTTCTTTTGAACCAGTTCATTTAATACACGTATTACTTTAACTCTCGTGAATGGAGTTTGCTCTTCGATTTCTTTTCGACTCATGAGGCGATTTTCTGGCAACACCTTGAAGACGAGCAATTCATCCTGTGTCATTTGAGGAACCGCATCTAGGACTGGCAAGGTAAGGCGAACAGCATTATCAGTAATAAAGAAACGCAAATGCAACGAAAACTTTTTCGTCTCATTTACATCCAAACGAAACCTTATTTTTCTGTCTAACTCAGTATTCTGCTGAACGAAAATTGGATTATTCAAAAATCTAAGAACTTCAAATATCTCCTGTCCATAAGATGGCAATATTATAATCAGAAAGTCTATTCCATAACCAAAAAGTCCCCTGAGCCAGTATGATGTGCCCCCCTAAAGTTAGATTTTTAGGTCCAACTTTAGGGGGGGCGGTTCATATTACCCAGGGGATTTTCTAAAACATTTAGTCGTTTCTTGCTACTTTAAAAATGGAAGTCCATCTGCGTACGGATGAGGGTTCTCTTATTATCGGAGTTAGAAATCTGTTCTTGTTTCGAGTACAGCGTTTCCCATTCGATATTCTTCCAGGGCACGTATTTATAGCCCAGGATCCAGCCTTTACTGCCGGCACTGCCATTGTAGAACAGGGAGCCCCATTCATCGTCGCCAGCAATGGTACCGTTCGTTCCATAGCGATACCAACGGGCATAGGCCTGCCAGGTTCCCGGCTTCTTCAGGTCCGTTTCTTTATAGTTCAGCCGCAGGAAGGTACTGCTGTTCTGATAGTCGGCATTAGTACGGACATAGTCGGCCAGGAAGCGGACGTCTTTTGAGACGTCAAACCAGCCGCTTAAGACGTAGGCTTTATCGTAATCGACAGTTTCTTCACCCCAAGATTCAAGATGGGTCGTGTTCTTTTCGTAAACGTCTCCCTTATTCTTGGAGTTGAGGGCATAAGCCAAGTTGATGCCGGCTCGCGGCCCTACATTCCCCCACGTCCCAAGACCGTACCAACTTTCGTGATTGCCGGCCCCGGTCGATGCCATCCAGAAACCGCTGGCCATCAGGTTCGTCCCTTTAATCGGTACGGCAACTTGAACACCATCGGATTCGGTCCCGAAGAGGACGTTTTGCTGCCCTAAACCGCGCCATGCCCGGCCAATATTGATCCAAGCTCCGGTCTTAGGATCCGTCCCTTCGACCCAGATACGCTGGATATTCCCGTCGTGACCGGACCAGCGCTTGGCACGGCCCTTGTCTTTCCCGTCAGCTGCCCATGAACCCGATTCATTTTCATGGTCGTGACCGCCGTTGTAGAAGGAATTTTTTTCTAACTGGAATTTAGCCTTCCAGTTGTCGTTTACTTTATAGGCCCCGTTGAGGCTCATATAGAAGCGATTATTGTCCTTATACAGGTCGCTGTTGTTCTGTACCTGACCGCTGTATTTATCATGGTCATATTGGACGCGGACAAAACCGCTGAGCTCCATCTTGCCGGCGATGCCGTTCTTTAATTCATCGATATCTTTCGTATTCTGGTCGATCTGCTTGGTGTTAGCCGCTACTTGCTGCTGGAGGATGCTGATTTCATCGGCATATTCACCGTGGAGCTTTTCAAGGACCGCCTTATCGCCGAAGCTGCCGCCGCCCTTCTGCATGGCTTTGGCGACGATGCTGGCCACTTCATAGCGAGTCATCGTGCGGCCGCCTTCAAAGGTATTGTCGCCCATGCCTTCGATGACCCCTTCTTGGGCCAGATAATCGAGGGCTTCATAAGACCAATGGTCTTTCGGTACATCAGAAAAACTGTCGGCCGATGCCGCCCATGCCGCACCGGACAGTTCCAACGTCAAGGCCGCTAAGACCGCACAGGCTTTTTTATTAAAATACATCGTAAGGACCTCTTTTCTTATAAGTTATCGATCAGCATGGCCCCTACGCTGTCATAGACTTTACGGGCCTGAGCCTGAATGGCCGGTCGGGCTGTAGAAACGGTATAACCGTGGTAGCCCAGGATCATGGGTAGGTCGTTGATTTCATCGCCAATGGCCAAGATTTCGGCGCCGTCCCACCCGAAGAGGGCGAGCGTATGGGAAATGGCCTGTTCTTTACTGATGTCAGCCGGAATAATATCGACGGCACAGCGATTGGGGTACGCATGAATCACGTTGCCAAAATTAGCGTTGACTTCCTCACTGGCCGCTAGGGCATCTTCCGCGTTCGTAAACCCTAAGGAAAACTGATGAATGATCTGCGGCAAGTGCTCTATATCCTCTTCTGTAATAGGAACCAAGGTATAGTCCCACTGTTCAGCCTCGCGCCAAACCCAGGTCCCCTCCATATCGTGGCAAAGATAGGTCCGGTCTTCTGATGAAAAAGAGAAATGGAAGGATTTTCGGACCAGAGGCAGTTCACTGGCCTTCTTTAAAACGGCCGGCTCGATACGGGCTTCCCAGAGGACCCGATTCTGTCCGTCACTGATAAGGCCGCCGTTATTGCAGGCCAAATAGTCATATTCAATGCCGTAGTGCTTGAGCTGGGGCCAAAGCATGCCGTGGTCACGGCCGGAAACGACGCCGAATTTATGGCCCGCAGCCCGCCACTGACGAACGGCTTCCGCATCTTCAGCTGTAATGATATCGTCTCGGAATAAAGTCCCGTCGTAATCACTGGCAGCAACTTTTAACATAATATTCCTCCTCATATACGATAGATGACGGATTCTGCCGGTCGTAATTCACCGGCCCTGGGATTTTTAAAATTCCCAATAAGTACCGAGGCGCCCTGTACAAGGTCGGCATTATAACGAACCGTATCATTCGTGAAATTGGCCAGAATCAGGACAGCCTGATTACCCAAAGTCCGTTTAAAAGCGTAGATGGACTCATCGTCAGCCAAGAGTTCTTCATAGCTGCCCTGCAGCAAGATCTGCGACGCTCCCCCCCTGAATCGTTCATGCTGGAGTTTACGATAGTAAGAAAGAACCGATTGATCATCCTTTTCTTCAACTTCAGCGCAGCAGGAGACAAAGTCGTCATGAACGGGAAGCCACGGCGTCCCCGTCGTAAATCCGGCCTGAGCCTCCGTCGTCCACTGCATGGGAGTCCTGGCATTATCTCGGCTGTGGAACTGTACGACCTTCAGGGCTTCTGCCGGTTCAAAGCCTTCCTCCAACGCCATCTGATACTGGCCATGAGTCGAAATGTCGTTATAGTCTTCAATCCGTTCAAACGCCGTATTGGCCATGCCTAATTCCTGCCCTTCATAAATGAAAGGCGTCCCCCGGAGTCCGAACAAGACCGTCGCCATGGCTTTCGCCGCCGTTTGGGTATCCATTCCCTCCGGGAAGTAGTGATTGACACAGCGATTGCGGTCATGATTTTCAAAGAAAATCGGATACCAGCCATTTTCGGCCGTCGCCCTTTGGCTGGCAGACAGTGCTTTTTTAAGCTTCGTCAGCGGCCACGAAGAGGCTTTGCACCAAATTTCATCATCCGTAAATTCCACGTTCGAATGGCTGAATTCAAAGAGCATACTGAAAACGCCGTCTTCGCCGACCCATTGGGGCAATTCTTCCGGTGCCACCCCATTGGCTTCAGCGACGGTGAAGATATCGTGACCATCGAAAACCTGGCTGCGAAATTCATGGAGAAAATCGAGGATACCCTGTGTATTGGCAATCATCTGATGGATTGACGATAAGCCGTCAGCCCCGTCAACGGGACCGTCTTCAAAGACAGCCGGCTTCTTGATATAGACGATGGCATCGATGCGGAAGCCGCCGACACCTTTATCGAGCCAGAAATTGGCCGCGTCATACAAGGCCTGGCGAACGTCTGGGTTTTCCCAATTCAGATCCGGCTGTTCGACGGCAAAGGTATGCAGGTAATACTGCTGCCGTTCTTCGCACCAGGTCCAGGCCGAACCGCCGAAGATGGACCGCCAGTTCGTCGGGGCAGAGCCGTCTTCCTTGGCATCGCGCCAGATATACCAATCGGCCTTATCGTTGTCCCGGCTCCGTTTCGATTCTTGGAACCAGTCATGCCGGTCCGAAGTGTGATTGTACACTAAATCCATGACGATGCGGATATCCCTCTTTTTGCCTTCAGCAATGAGTTTTTCCATATCGGCCAGGGTCCCGTAGCGACGGTCGATGGCCGTGTAATCACTGATATCGTAGCCGTTGTCGACCATAGGCGACGGATAGACCGGCGTCAACCAGACCGCACCGATGCCCAAGGCTTTTAAATAGTCGAGATGACGCGTAATGCCGGGAATATCGCCTTCACCGCTTCCTGTCGTATCCTGAAAGCTGCGGGGATAAACCTGATAGACTGCTGTTTTTTGCCACCATTTTAACGTATCCATAAAAACCTCCTAGAAAATGACAATCGGTGTTTCACCAGCAACGACGGGCTGGTCCGGTTCTTTCTTCATCTGCGGATATTCCGGAGAATTGGTAACGGCCATGATGACGATATCGTCATAGCCGGCCTTGGCAATGACATCGCGGTCGAAGCGAATCAAGGGATCACCTGCTTTTACCTGTGCATCCTGCGCGGTCAAGAGGGTAAAGCCTTCACCATTTAAGTTGACCGTATCGAGACCAATGTGAATCAAGATTTCAGCGCCATTGCTCAGTTCCAGGCCGACGGCATGAAGGGAGCTTTCCATGATCATCGACACAACGCAGTCCGCCGGCGCGACAATCGTATCGCCGGAAGGTTTAATGGCTACGCCATCGCCCATCATCATCTGAGAAAAGGCGTCATCGGGGACTTCGCTGATATCGACGAGGTCGCCGGACACGAAGGCTTTCAGCCGCATGGAGCGGGAATCTTCATCGACGGAAGCGACAGCAGCAACAGGTGCAGCCTTAGTGCCATCCGCTTCAGCCGCTTTCGGTTCTGCCGGCGCGGTTTCAACAATCGGCGTATAATCGCCTTTCAGCAAGGCATCGAAATGGCTGCGGACATTCGGCACGGACAGGCCGACGATGACCTGAACGGCACGACCGTTTTTCACCAGACCAAAGGCACCGGCATTGGTAAACTTGCTCGTCCCGGCAACCTTATCCGGGTCGTTGACCGTGACCCGCAGACGGGTCGCGCAGTTCGTGACTTCCTGAATGTTGTCCGGACCGCCGAGGCAGTCGAGGAATACTTGGGCTTTCAGGGCATCGGCACCGCCGGTAATCCCTTTCTTTTCCATTTCTTTCTTAGCCTTGTATTCGGCTTTCGTAAACAATTTATCGTCTTCACCGTCATCGGTCCGCCCAGGCGTCTTAAAGTCGAAGTGCAGGATCAAGAAACGGAAAACGACGAAATAAATAGCGGTAAAGCAGAGGCCGATGGCAATCTGCATGATATACGTCCCGGCATGGAAGCGGAACAGGGGAATCCAGTTTTGGACGAAGGCATCGATGAGGCCGCCGCCGAAGTTGCCAGACAAGCCGATAAAGTAAAGGATCGTCGACAAGGTCGCCGATAAGACGGCATGGACGACATACAGTACAGGAGCTACGAATAAGAAGGTAAATTCAATCGGTTCGGTAATGCCGCAGAGGACGGCCGTAACCGTGGCCGGAATCAAGAGAGCTGCCACTTTTTTCCGCTTTTCCGGTTTGGCGCAGTAATACATGGCAAGAGCAGCGCCGGGCAAGCCGAAAACTTTCGCGCTGCCATGAAGGGCAAAACCGCCCTGAGGGAAGAGTTCCCGCAGCGACTGGGCACTGGTCACAAAATCGTTGAGATGCTGCAGCCAATAAGCCTGAATGCCGTTGTCAACGACAGCCGGCCCATAAATGAAGGGCAGGTAAATGAAGTGATGAAGGCCGGCCGGCAGGAGAATCTTTTCCGCAAAGGTATAGGCCCAGACGCCGAAGATACCGCTGGTCTTGAGGAAGAACTGGAACTGTTCGATACCATGCTGAATGGGCGGCCAAATATAGCAGAAGAGAAGGGCTGTCGGCAGCATGACCAAAAAGCCGACGGCGACGACGAAAGCCGGGCCTTTGAAGATGCCGAGCCATTCAGGGATTTCCGTGTCATAGAAACGGTTGTGGAGATAGGCTGTAATGCAGGCAATGAAGATGGCACCGAGCATGCCCATATCCAAGGTCTTGATGTTGGCAATCATAGCCAGGCCCGTACCGGCTCCGGCTTCCTGACTGTAATCGACACCGAAATAACTGCCGTGGAGACTCAAGATCCCGGCGATGAAATAGTTGAAGATCATGTAAATGACGAAGCCTTCCATGGCACAGCGTGCCTGTTCTTTCTTGGCAAAACCAATGGGAACGGCGATGGCAAAGAGGATCGGCATCTGCTTAAACACCGTCCAGGCACCTTGCTGGACGACGTACCAGAAATCGTACCACAAGGTCCCCTCTTTAGCTAAGCTGCCAAAGAGTCCCGTATTACTGAAAATAATCGACACGGCAACAGTCAAGCCGAAGAAAGCGAATAAAATGACCGGCGTATACATAGCGCCGCCAAAGCGCTGCAATTCCTGCATGCTGCGTTCCTTGCTGAATGTCATAACAGTTTCCTCCCGTTTAAAATAAAAATATAAGTCCTTAGCTTTCTCGGTCATATAGCGAAGACGTCATTCGATGTATTCCTTGAAGCTATCTTTACTAACAGGATATAAAAAAAGAGCCGCGAACACAATAGTTTCGCGGCTTTCCGGCACTGCGGCACGGGGCTGTAATCTGGTACAAAATACGTACTTTGGTACATATCATTCGTCACCTTGGCGCAGGCGATGACAGTACATACAGTAATTAACATACCAGACTTCTATGAGGACAAAGTATGGCATCATGGACTGGAAGGGAACGTGTTCCTCTTCCTTATCGTAGAGTTGGAACTGGCCCGGAGAAATATAGAAATTGACCGTCGACAACGAGGCCAGCGTGTTATCCTGCAAACGGGTAACGGAAATAAAAGGGATATCCCGAGCCTTCAGGAGATGGCCCAATTCCGTCACGGCCGGAGATTCTCCGGAAAAAGAAACGATGATGAACAAGTCGTCCTTCGTCAGGGAATGGACAAGATTGCGGAACTCTTCCCGCGCCGGCACATCGTAAATCAAAATATTGTCATAGAAAAAGAGGCGTTTTAATTCTTGGACGACGTTATTTTGCACATAGCCCGAAGAATACGTAAAAATCCGATTGGCTTCATGGATGAGGGAACTGGCCCGATCAAAATTAAGATTGCAGACCTTATCGACGGTTTGGGCATAAAATCGATTCAACCCTTCCAAGGTATGGGCATCATACTCAAAGGCTTTTGCCTGTTCCCGTTTGAGGAGCAGTTTGAATTCGCCAAAGCCTTCAAGGCCCAATTTTTGGGCAAAGCGGACAATGGTCGTCGTCGACACGTTGCAGGCGCGAGCCAATTCATGAATCGAACTTCGGCGAACGGAGGCCCGATGCTGCACAATATATTTCCAAATTCCCATATCGGTATTATTCAGTTCTTGTCGGTGTTCATTGATGAGTTCCTCCAGTGCCATGGCCGCTCCTCCCTTGCAAAAAAGCCCTTGCGGAAATTTCCGCAAGGGCCGGAATTATGCTTTTATTATAAAAAATTAGGAGAAACGCGTCAAGAGTCAGGACCTGGCATCAGACACAGAGAGCCGCGGCAATGGCGGCCCCGATGGAGGCGCCGTGGCTGTTGGGCACGATGTGAATCGGCGTCCCTTCGGAAAGACCCATGCAGGAACGGCAGACAGCCCCTTCAATGACGCCGGGAACGCCGGCAATTTTTTCGACCAGACTGCCTTCGATGGCAATGGCCTGTGCTTTCAGTTCTTCCTCTCCCGCCAAATGGCCGAGAATGCCGAAGCTGGCAGCGCCAATCATCTGTGCCGCCCGCGTAAAGACGGCTCCACCCAAGGCACGGAGACCTTCTTTTTGTTCCGGCGTCACGTCAAAGCCGAGGACGTCGCGGGCCGTCTTTTCGCCGGATAAGAGTTCATTCATGCAGCGCGTCGTAAAGCGGGGAATATCGTCACGATCCAAATAATCCATCACCATGACACGAAACAGTTCATTCAAATAACGGCCGCCGATCATCTTTTCGAAGCAGTGGTCGCCGGGCTGCTGCGATTCTTCGTCGACGCGGCGGTCCCAAGCCGTACGAGGTCCGCCAGCAAAACCACCTGCTTCTAAGTTGACGATCATCGAAAGTGCCGGTTCATAATAACACATATTGAAGCCAGTCCCGCAGACGATGCCGATCTGGGCCGGATTATGCTGATAGACAGACGACAAGAGGGTCGCTGTCGTATCATTCAACAGGGCCACCGGTTCAATACGGTCCATCCCATTTCGAACGAGGGCTGCCTTTAAGAGGCCGTTGATCGACTTACCGGCAACACCGGGGACATCGATTTCTTTCGACCAGGCGATGAGGCTGGCATCTTTGGCTGACGTCTGATTGACGGCAAAGGAAAAGGTAAATCCCAACTTATAGGGCTCATTGCCGCCGGCCGCTTCTTTTACGATATTGGCGATGAAGTCAAACAAGGCCTCTGCCGTCGTCGACGAAGTCGTGTAGTCATAATCGTCACCTCGCAGCGGCTTGGCTACCTTGGTTTCAATCGTAAATCCATCTGCGCCGGATAAGGTGATACGCGAAGCCCGGACGTTGGTCCCGCCGAAATCAAGGGCCATGAAGGTCCCCGTTTCCAATCCCGTCGGGAGTCCCAAATAAGTACGCAGGGCTGAAAGAGAGCTCTTTTTACCGGCCAGAGCATCTTCCGCCGTCCGGCGAAAATCCTGAGCCAAGCGGCATAAATCGGCGCCGTCTAAGTTCAATTCCTGCTGCATCATCTTAAAATCCTTTATCATGTCTGCCATCGCTGTAGGCCTCCTGTCTGTACGTTAAACATCTATGCCTCCATCATAAAGGAAAAGCATCGAGAATACAACCGACAAGGGCCGCTTTGTTCCCATGCCCTCTCATTGGACGGTGGTACATATTGTGAACTTCGGTACACCCTCATCATGATACAAGAAAAGGGACAGTGCATGAAGATATCATTCATGCACTGTCCCTGAATAAAATTTGGTGGGCGATAACAGGATCGAACTGCTGACATCCTGCTTGTAAGGCAGGCGCTCTCCCAGCTGAGCTAATCGCCCATGTGGTGACCCCTACGGGATTTGAACCCATGTTCTCGCCGTGAAAGGGCGATGTCTTAGACCACTTGACCAAGGGGCCACGTAATGTGGATTGTGGTGATCCACCCGAGATTCGAACTCGGGACACCCTGATTAAAAGTCAGGTGCTCTGCCAACTGAGCTAGTGGATCATACTGGCAGGGGTAGTAGGATTC
>NZ_LUGJ01000025.1:0-8045 GCF_001682955.1 Megasphaera sp. DISK 18 | reverse complement strand
AGCGAGGAAAACTCACTCACGTCCATTCGCGGTGGATGATTTAGTTGGCACCCCAACATTTGACAAGGAGCCTTTTTTATTGAAAAAATGCCTATACCCTTATTTTTTTTCGTTTTCATCCTTGACAAACCTTTTACACAGGTCTATGATAGGGTGCATAACTTAAACACGATATATTGACATTCGATGACGAGAAAGAGTACAGCTTTGCAAAAGCACACAGCGAGCCGGGTATGGTGAAAGCCGGCAGCCGGAGGAAGCATGGAAAATCATCTCTGAGGATTGCAGTTGAAATGAGTAAACTGCACCGTCTGATCCACGTTACAGGAAATGCGTATGATAGTACGTTACAAAGAGCCTTGCGTTTTTTTGGCAAGGAATATCGGGTGGTACCGCGGATAAAACTTCCGTCCCTTTAGTGGGGCGGGAGTTTTTTTTATTTCATGTTTATCTTATGACAATCTAACTTATCATTAGGAGGAATGCATCATGGAAAACATCAATTTCGACAGTCTTAAACGGCGGAGAGATCTGCGCATTATTTTACCGGTCTTTCTCGTTTCGATTATTGCCTGCATCGACCGCGTCAATATTTCCTACGCCAAACTGACCATGACCCAGACATTGAGCTGGCTGTCGCCTGAAGTATACGGTTTTGGCGCCGGTATTTTCTTTGCCGGCTACCTGCTTCTGGAAATCCCCGGTTCCCTCTTTGCCGCCAAATTTTCGGCGTCGAAATGGATTGCCCGCATCATGTTTACCTGGGGCGCCGTCAGCCTCTGTATGGCCTTCGTTACGACGCAGTGGCAATTCTACCTCTGCCGCTTCCTCTTAGGTGCCTCGGAAGCCAGCCTGTATCCGGTCATTTATTCGCTCTTATTCCCCCGCTGGTTCACAGCCGCTGAACGGTCCCGGGCAACGTCACTCATGCTGACCTCGCTCCTTCTTTCGACCATCGTCGGTGCCCCTATCGCCGGCGTTCTCTTGGAACATTCCTTCTTCGGCCTCTTAGGCTGGCAGGAACTGTTCATCCTTGAATCGATTCCGGCTCTCATCTTTGCCTTCTATTTCTTACTGGCCGTCAAGGATCGCCCGGACCAAGTCCATTGGCTGACAGACGCTGAAAAAGAATACCTGACGACCATGTATGAACATGAACAGCGGGCCATGCAAAACGTAAAGAAATATACTGTCCTCCAGGCCTTTACCGATGCCAAGGTATTAAAACTCTGCTTCATCTACTTCCTTTGGGTCGTCGGTTTCTGGGGCTTCTACTTCTGGATGCCGACAGTCCTGAAAAACCTCTCCGGCTGGTCGACGTCCCTCATCGGCGGTGCCATCGCCATCCCCATGGCAGCGGCCCTCGTCGTCCAATTGATCATCGGCCATACGGCAACCGTTACCGGCGATAAGGTATGGCACGTCTTCGCGGCTCTCACCGTCGGTGCCGTCGGACTCGGCCTGTCGCCCTTTGCGCACAACATGGGCGTCGCCCTGTTTCTCATCTGCCTCTCCGCTATCGGCATCCACGCTTCCATGGGCGTCTGGTGGACCATTCCGACGACCTTCCTCTCCGGTCCGGCCGCTGCCGGCTCCATCGCCCTCATCAACTCCTGCGGCAACCTGGGCGGCATGTTCGGACCCAATATGATGGCCTGGGTCCAGGCTCAAACCGGAAGCTTCGCCATGGGCTACTACCTGATGGCCCTCTTCATGTTCAGCGCCGGCCTCTTAGTCCTGACCTTGAAATATAAGGTAAACGGCACGGTAAAAGAAGATGTACACCTCGATACACGAACAAATACGACAGGTTACACCGGCACCCAGCCTAGCGTAACCCATTAAGATACAAAAATCCCACGGCCTCTCATAACACTCGAAAGACCGTGGGATTTTTTTGACAGAATAATGAAATGACAAAGGAGACTGAGATTTTACGCCTTTGGTAGAAATACCTTCAACGCTTCTTGGGCAAATACGGCGTATCCTTCGGCATTGGGATGAACGCCGTCAGCATAGAGATTTTTCCCGGATGTTTCTTCGCCATCCTGCAACGCCTGATAAAAATCGATAGCCGCGCACCCCGTATTGGCACTATAATCCAAAAGCCACTGACGGTAGCGGCGGAGTATCTCATTGTGACGATTCACATCACCGGCATCCTGCCAGCCATAGTAGGCACTTTCCGGCTTCGTCAAAGGAGGAATGCCGATATACACCGGTTCCTCCTGGGATTTTAACAGCGAAACCAAGGTTTCTATATTGCGGCAGACGGAGGAAAAGTCCTTATCGAGGAGGATATCGTTGGACCCTCCCATGATGAAGAAGGCATCGTAGCCGATGAGGTCAAGCTGGTGCAGGCGAAAGACCATGCCGGCCGTCGTGTCGCCGCATTGTCCCCGGTTATCGATCTGAATCTTGCCGTCTGCAGCCACCAAGGTCGTCCACCGCTCTCCCGGAAGCACATCGTACCCATAGGTCAAACTATCGCCTAAACAGAGGATTTTCATGACCGGATCCCCTTTTGAACGGCTGCTACGGCCGTTTCTGCCGAAAGCCACGGCGCATCGAAGCGGCAGCCGGCTTTTTCAAGATCCATTTGACAAGCAAACATCTTGGGAATGGCACTGGCATAAATATCATGATCGTACATATAGCGCAGCGTCGTTTCAACGTCGGCATCGCTGAGGATGTGGCCGTGGTCGATGAGAACCAGTCGGTTAGCGTAAGGAAGGGCCGCTTCCAGCGTATGTTCGACGACGACAATCGTATGGCCGTAGGTTACATTCAAATCGTGAATCAATTCATAGAACTCGTGGGTCCCTTCAGGATCCAGGGCCGACGTCGGTTCATCGAAGACCAGGATGTCGGGATTGGTTGCCAAGACATCGGCAATGACCAGACGCTGGCGCTGGCCGCCGGACAGCTTGGTCAAAGGACGCTGGCGATAAGGCAGCATGTGTACTTTTTCCAGTGCTTCCGTGACGGCCTGGTCGATTTTATCGGGGGCAACGCCCTGATTTTCCAGGCTGAAGGCGATTTCTTCTTCAACGGTCATGGCGACCAGCTGGCTGTCGTAATCGTCAAGCATGGCTCCAACGCGGGTCGCGAGTTTTGAAATCGTCGTCTGCGTCGTCGCCTGTCCGTTGACATAGACCATGCCCTTCATGACACCGCCGAAATAATGAGGAATAGCGCCGGTCATGGCCATGCACAGCGAGCTCTTGCCGCTGCCGCTTTCGCCGGTAATGACCAGGAAGTCGCCTTCACGGACCGTCAGATTGACATCATCGAGGACCGGCGTCTTCTGTTTATTATAGATATAAGAAAGGTGTTCCATAGAAATGAGGCCTTCTTGAGCGGGCTTCAAGTCATACATGCTGTGATCGGAAGCCACTTCCTGTTCTTCGAGAGAATCGAGGATGCCTCGTGATACGAAGAGGCGCAGGGCCGGAAAATACATAATCGGCGTGACGATGGCATTCAAGGCGCCGATGACGACGACTAAGGGCAGCATGGCTGTAAAATAGACGACGTTCGGAAGATCCATGACGAATTTTAAAATAGTGACGAAGGCACCGCCGCTCATACAGGTAGCGGCAAAGCCGGTCAGGGCAGGCAAGCAGGAATGGCCTTTCACTTTGATGAAGGCCAGGTTCTTGACGATAAAGGCACAGGTAAGGGCCCCGACGGGTTCACTGATAAGGTTGCCATAGGGAAAGCCCGATTTTGACGTCAGAACATTGACCAAGGCAGCGACGAGACCGATGCCGAGAGCCTGTTTATAACTGGGCTTGGTCAAACAAATGGCGACGCAGTAGGTAGCAATCGTCCAGTTCGGCGTAACGCCGCCGACGCTTGGCGATACGAGGTGCAAGATCGTGCCGATGGCCAGCATCAGCGTCGTAATGGTAATCCAGCGGAACTGACCGCCCTGACGGTGATGAAATTCTAATTTAGAAATATCTGCTACTTGTTTCATCGAGTTCCCCTCCTATACCATACCCTGCATCCGCAAGTAAACGATACCGCAGCTCAAAGCCAACATGACAAAAATAACGATGTAATCGCGTCCTTTGGGCTGAACGTTGCTCATAAAACTGTGTTCATGACTGCCAAAGCCGCGCAGTTCCAAGCTGAGGGCCATCGTTTCCGACCGGCCCAAGGACTTCAGCATGAGCGGCTGGACGACACTCATGTAGTTGATAACTTTCTTAAAAACATTGCCCTTCGTCGAAAGGCCCCGGCAGGCCTGGGCTTCCTGAACGGCCTGACTTTCGGCGATGAAGTCCGGCACGAAGCGCAGGGCCGCCGTAAACATGAAGGCGTATTCATAAGGAATCTTAATCTGCTTGACCAAGGCTGCCGTCAAATCCTGGAGGCGCGTCGTCGTCAGCAAGATGATGAAGACGATGGTCATGGCGAGCATACGAAGGCCCGTAACGTAGGCCGATTCTAAGGATCCGCCGCCGAGAAGCTGAACGACGGCCAGAAATGCCGCAAAGATGATCAGACTGAAGACGGCTTTGACGTTGCGCGACAAGCTTCCGCAGAGCCCTAAGAGAATGAGTTCGACGACGACCAGACCGACTAAAGGAAGTGTCGTATGCATGACCAGTGCCCAGAAAGAAAAGGCAAAGGTACCGATTAATTTCGTAACGGGGACAAAGTTTTTCATCATTATTTCGTACCTCCTATTCTTTCCAGCATGGCTGCCGTAAATTCCTTCATCGATTTACAATAAGGAAAATCCGGTGCCGCCATGGACAAGGCGACGGCGTCGGGCCGGCTCAGGCCCAAGTCATATAGGTCAGAGCGTTTCGTAAACAGTTCTTCCGGCGTCCCGTCAAAGGCCTTGGTATGATTGCCGATGACGATGACCCGTTGACAGTATTCTGCAAAAATATCCATATCATGACTGATGATGAGGATGGTCATGCCCTTTTGATGAAGTTCGCTCAAAAGTTCCATGAGCTGCTCCTTATCTTCACTGTCCTGACCGCTCGTCGGTTCATCGAGGATGAGATACTGCGTATGCATGGCGATGGCCGAGGCGATGGCAACCCGCTGTTTTTCACCGCGATTGAGGTTGGGCGGATACGATTCGGCAAGCTCCGTCAGCTGCGTCGCCTTCAAGGCGTCCTCAACAGCTTCTTGGATCTCAGACTCACTCATGCCCAGCTGCTTCGGTCCATAGGCCACTTCTTCCCGAACCGTCGGCCGAAACATCTGCCGTTCCGGCCGCTGGAATACGTAACCGATAAAATGGCTGCGAACGGAAGCATCGTCACCGTTTATGACCTTGCCGTTATATACGATTTCACCGGAAACGGGCTTTTCAAGCCCCATGAGCAAGCGAGTCACCGTCGTCTTCCCACAGCCGTTGCGGCCGCCGAGGCCGATGAACTCACCTTCACCGATTTGCACATTTACACCTTCCAATACGGGAACACCGCTACCGTAATTGAAACTGACATCCTTCATTTCCAGCATCTTTCTCTCCCCTTCTCTTTGAAGACAAAAAAAAACCTTTCCATCCCTATAAAGGGACGAAAGGTTCAGATTCTTCCGCGGTACCACCCAAATTGACTCAGTAAGTCCAGCTCTACATGTACGGCCTCACGGCGATACACGTTTCTTTGATAGCGGTGGAAATACACCGTCGCACCCTACTGGTCACCGTTCAGGCCGCATCTCCCGAATCCATTCTATCCGCCGGTCTGCGCCGAACTTCCACTGCCATCGGCTCGCTGTAGCTGCCACAATCGGATATACTCGTTTCGTTCATCGACAACATTTATGATTTGCTTTAGATTATATAATGGCAGTGGACTCTTGTCAAGATAGAAGAACCTCAAAACAGGTTTCTCGTTTAAAATATAATTTTTTTGCACCATATTATTTCAAATTGACACTGATTATCGAGTATTTTCATATTGACAAATTGCCCATTCATGGTAAACTATTACACAAGACAATTGAAACGACATTTATCCAGAGCGGCGGAGGGACTGGCCCTATGAAGCCCGGCAACCGATAACACGGTGCTAATTCCTGCGGAAACTATTCCGAGAGATAAAGAACCAAGACCAAGCCTCTTTCTCTTTCGGGAAGAGGCTTTTTTTCATGGATAATGGCGAAGCAAAAAGGTCTGACTATTCTATTAACAGGAGGTATAACTCATGAAAAACTTCAAAAAACTTTCCGTTCTCGCCGCTGCGGCCCTGATGGCCGTTGCATTCTTAGCCGCCGGCTGCGGCAGTGATTCCCAGACGACGGCTTCGTCCGACAAGAATGTCACCGTCACCGTCGGCGCAACCCCCGTTCCCCACGCGGAAATCCTCAACGAAATCAAACCGCTCTTGGCCAAAGAAGGGGTCGACCTCAAGGTCGTCGAATTCACGGACTACGTCAAACCGAACCTGGCTTTGAATGATAAGGAACTGGATGCCAACTTCTTCCAGCACACGCCGTACCTCGATAAATTCAACAGCGAACACGGCACCAAATTAAAAGCCATCGCCAAAATCCATGTCGAACCGATGGGCATTTACTCCCGCAAAATTAAAGATTTGAAAGATCTTGCAAACGGCGCGAAAGTCGCCATCCCTAACGACCCGACCAACGGCGGCCGTGCCCTCCTCATCCTTCAGAGTGCCGGTCTCATCACCCTTAAAGACGGCGGCAACATCACCTCCACCGTCCAGGACGTTGTAAAGAACGATAAAAACCTCCAGTTCGTCGAACTCGAAGCTGCTCAGATTCCCCGCTCCATCGACGATGTCGATATCGCCCTCATCAACACCAACTTTGCTATGGAAGCCGGCCTCAATCCTTTGAAGGACGCCCTCTTCTTGGAACCGAAGGATTCGCCCTATGCGAACGTCCTCGTCGTCCGTGACGGCGACGAAAACCGTCCGGAAATCCAGAAGCTCGTCAAAGCCCTCCAGTCTCCGGAAGTCAAGAAATTCATCGAAGACAAGTACCAAGGCGCTATCTTACCGAGTTTCTAATAGACAGGCAACAAAATCTTCAATATAATAAAGATATAGAAAAGAGGCTGCCTCTATGGGGCAGCCCTTTATCTTCTTATGATCTGAGGGGGAAATTAATGTATGCATACTCATGAGCTTTTTGCAAAAAAGACGGTCTTTTCGTTCGAAGTTTTCCCGCCAAAGCGAGATACGCCTATCGAAACCGTCTACCCGACGCTCGATGAACTGAGCAAGATCCATCCGGACTTCATCAGCGTGACCTGTGGAGCCGGCGGCAACGGCGGCAACCGCACGACGGAAGTCGCAACATATATAAAAAACCTGGGCTGTGAAACAGTAGCCCACATGCCCTGCATCTATCTGACCGAAGAAGATGCACTTAAAACATTGCAGGAACTGAAGGCTCGAGGCATCGAAAACATCCTGGCCCTTCGCGGCGACGAAACGCCGGGAAGAGAACGAACGCACCGCTTCGAACACGCCAGCGACCTCATCGCCTTTATTAAAGACAAAGCTCCGGAGTTCAACATCATCGGTGCCTGCTATCCCGAAGGCCATGCTGAGGCCAAGACCGTCGCCGCCGACATCCGCAACTTAAAGACCAAAGTCGATGCCGGAGCCAGCGAACTGATTTCTCAGATGTTTTTTGACAATGCCGTATTTTACCGCTTCCTAGAACGCTGTGAAATCGCCGGCATCAAAGTTCCCATCGAAGCGGGCATCATGCCGGTCACCAATAAGCGCCAAATCGAAAACATGATTGCCATGTGCGGCGCTACCCTGCCCATCAAATTCCAGCGGGCCATTGCCAAATACGGCGATAAACCGGACGCCATGTACGATATCGGCATCACCTATGCCATCGACCAAATCGCCGACCTTCTGGCCAACGGCGTCGACGGTATCCACGTCTACACCATGAATAATCCGGACATCGCCAAACGGATCTCCGATGCCGTCAAAAACCTCTTGTAAGATAATCAATCAAAAACACGATTTCTCCTGCTAAAGGAAGAAATCGTGTTTTTTTCGGCTCTTTGTCAAATGTTG